>JBMZCU010000303.1:0-4426 GCA_049613705.1 Pseudomonadales bacterium
GCGAGGAGGCGAATTATACGCAGGATTGAGCGGGCGTCAACGTTTTATTTGAAAAAGTTTAAAAACAATTCGCTCAGCAAATTCCCACCTTATAGTCCGTTAATCGCCAAGCACAAAAAAGCCCCCATTGAGGAGGCTTTAAATCAGTTTCCAGATGCTTAGTTAGACTGCGCTAACTCGTCGGCTTCTTCATCCTCATCTGCTCGTGGCTTTTTGACGAAGATTTTCCCCATCACAATACCCACTTCAAATAGAAGCCACATCGGGACAGCTAGTAGACTCTGAGAAATAATATCTGGAGGCGTTAATAGCATCCCGATAACAAAACATCCAACCACTATGTAAGGCCGCTTACTTGCCAGAGAGTGGGCAGTCGTTATACCACTCCAAATAAGTAACAGCGTTGCAATTGGAATTTCAAAAACCACACCAAACGCGAAAAACAGCTTGAGCACAAAATTCAGATAGCTGCCAATGTCCGTCATAACAGCTACGTTTTCAGGCCCCACGCTAGTAAAAAAGCCAAACAACAGTGGAAATACAACAAAGTAAGCAAAACTAAGCCCGGCATAAAATAAGAAGATGCTCGATATAAGCAGCGGTATGGCTAGGCGCCGCTCATGCTTGTACAGCCCTGGAGATATAAAGCTCCAGCACTGGTGCAATATAAAAGGCATCGCCAAAAATATAGAGAGCACTATGGTTAATTTAAAAGGGGCAAAAAAAGGTGAGGTAACATCTGTTGCTATCATGCTCGTGCCCGGAGGCAGCAGTGCCGTCAGTGGCTCAGACAAGATAGTGTACAAATCGTTAGCGAAGTAAAAGAGGCAGAGAAATATACCAAAGATAATTAATAGCGCGCGCATAAGGCGCTGACGTAATTCAAGCAGGTGCGAGGTCAATGTTTGACCTTGCTCTTGCTCAACGCCCAGTTGCTGTTCACTCATGGTGTGGGATTCTTGTCTTGCTGTGTTTCTGTTGCCACTGATGCTGTTTCGCTTTCATCACTTGGAGAGTTTAATGCATTAATGCGTGCCACTTCTCGAGCGTTCTCGGCATTGCTTTTCTCAATATCATCGTCACTGATGAAAGGCGTTTTCATCTGCTCGAGCTCTGAGTCCAGCTGCTCTTTTGCCACAGCCGCTGTGCGCTTCATTTCATCAAGGCGTAACTCCTCTGATATTTCAGATTGAATTCCGCTGATGGTGCGCTTAGCTTTGCCTATCCATAACCCCAGTGTACGCACCGCGACAGGAAGCTTTTCAGGGCCAAGCACGACCAGCGCAACAATTGCTATCAGAAGCAGTTCGGTAAAACCAATATCCAGCATAAATTATGATTTAACGTCTGTTTTTGTCTCTGTTGCCGCCACATCACCAGACTTGGAAACATCGCTGGCTGCAAACTCAGCATCTTTTTTCTCGATGGCTTTATCATCATTATTGACCACGCCGTCATTCATCGCTTTTTTAAAGCCTTTTACTGCACTACCGAGATCACCACCTATGTTGCGCAGCTTTTTTGTTCCAAACAGTAAGATTACAATACCGAGCACAATCGCAAGCTGCCACAGACTAATACCACCAAAACCCATCTTTCTCTCCTCACTGACAGCAAAATACGCTGCCCTGTAATTATTTATTCAACCCGTAGATATAACAGTTATTTACCACTTCTTGAAGCTTTTTCTTCCAGCCCGGAAAGGTCGAAGCGGCGCGCCAGCTCTGCCAATACCGCTTCTGGCCGCTCACCTAAGTGCGACAGCGCAACGAGAGAGTGAAACCAAAGGTCTGCCGTCTCATAGATCACCTCGGCATTATCACCGCTATGCTGAGCATCCTTCGCCGCTATGATCATTTCAGTGCTCTCTTCACCAACCTTCTCTAATATTTTGTTCAGCCCTTTGCTGTGTAGGCTCGCAACATAAGAGGTATCAGCTTCAGCGTTCTTGCGTGCTTCTAGTATCGCTCCTAACTGCATCAATACGTCGTTCATCAATCTGCCTTATTTTGGTAAATGTCATCTGGTGATTTAAGCACAGGGCTATCAGCTACCCACTCACCCTCTTCATAAATGGAGTAAAAGCAACTCTCTCTACCTGTGTGACAGGCAATACCGCCTAACTGTTCAACACTAAGTAAAACCACGTCGCGATCGCAGTCTATCCTAAGCCCGTGCAGCTTTTGCACATGCCCTGACTCTTCACCTTTACGCCAGAGTTTAGCGCGCGAACGTGAATAATATATTGCACGCTGCTCGGCAACTGTTAACTCAAGTGCCTCGCGATTCATCCAGGCGAACATCAAGATACTACCGGTTTTGTAGTCCTGTGCTATCGCGGGAAGCAACCCGCGATCATCCCATTTAACTTGGTCTAACCATTTTTGTGACATAGCTCACTCTCTGCATCAAACTCAGACAAGGCCTTCTATTTACGCAACAACACAAATAGCGCTAGGGCGGCCAGTAGCCAACCCTCTAAATCCACTTGCGCCATCCACTGCTGGGCCGGTTCAACCCCGAACCAGAGCGCCGCAACAGCAAGCCCTAAGGCTAACATTTTATTCTGTTTAGCTTTTGCTTTAGCCACTTGCTGCTCACGGCGCTGGTGCTGTGAGAGCTGCTGCAGCAACAGGTTGTGCTGTTTGCCCTGCTGCAGCACTTCAAAGGCTAACTGCGGTAACTGGGGCAGTTTCTCCAACCAATCTGGCGCTTGTTGCACCACCGCCTTGTAGGCAGCTTTTGGCCCCATACGCTCTTTCATCCAAGACTCTAGAAATGGTTTACCTGTTTGCCACAGGTCGAGTTCTGGATAGAGCTGGCGACCAAGGCCCTCGATGTTCAGCAAGGTTTTTTGTAACAGCACTAATTGAGGTTGCACCTCCATGTTGAAGCGCCTGGCCGTTTGAAAAAGACCTAACAGCACCTGACCAAAAGAAATATCTTTCAGAGGCTTGTCGAAAATAGGCTCACAAACACTGCGGATCGCAGTTTCAAAGGCGGTCACATTAGTATCTGCCGGCACCCAGCCGGAATCAATATGTAGCTGCGCTACTTGGCGGTAGTCACGGGTAAAGAATGCCAGGAAATTACGTGCCAGATAACTTTGATCTTCTAGGGTCAATGATCCGATGATGCCAAAATCGACAGCAATATACTGAGGCGACTCGGGTGAGTGGTGTGCTACAAAGATGTTCCCGGGGTGCATGTCCGCGTGAAAGAAGCTGTCGCGGAAAACTTGAGTGAAAAAAACTTCGACACCGCGCTCAGCCAGCAACTTCATATCCGTGCCCGCTTTCTCTAACTGCTCAATATCAGCGACGGGAATACCCTCTATACGCTCCATGACCAATACATTTTGACGGGTTAGATCCCAGTATATCTCTGGAATGTAGAGAATCGTTGAGTTGTCGAAGTTACGCCTAAGCTGCGATGCATTTGCCGCCTCCTTGCGCAGATCAAGCTCATCCACCAAGCTTTGCTCGTACTCGGCTACGACTTCTACAGGCCGCAGCCTACGTCCGTCTTGCCACAGAAAGTTAACTGCGTGTGCCAGTGTATAGAGCAGCGCTATATCTTTTTTAATCGTCTTCTCGATACCCGGGCGAATAACCTTTACAACGGCCTTTTCACCGCCAAATAAAGTGGCGCGGTGCACTTGGGCCACGGAAGCCGATGCGAGCGGCTCCACTTCAAAGTCTGCAAAGAGGTTGCCTATAGGTTGTTGCAAAGCCTTTTCAATCAAACTTTTTGCACGATTTCCAGCAAAGGGCGGGACGCTGTCCTGCAGCAGCTTTAACTCATTAGCTACATCGTCTGGAAGAAGGTCTCTGCGCGTCGAAAGCATCTGGCCGAATTTAACAAAGACTGGCCCCAAGCTCTCTAAGGCAAGACGCAAACGTACGCCTCTAGGCTGACTCGCCCTGACGACGTAACGCCAAGGCAGCAGATAAAGCAGAATTTTGAGGTACCAGGGAAGTGGCAAGCCATCGAGGTAGGTATCTAAGCGGAAACGAATGACTATATAGCCAATATTCAAGCTGCGCAGAATACGTTGCACTGATTACACTACCTCACAATTGCCGAGATTACTAAACAGCACCATTTAGCAACGCCTACCGGTTGAAATTTTTGATGGCGAGATAGTAGAAGTTTCCTCTAACCAATGCAAACCCTGTTTCGCCCAGATGCTTTGGCCTCGTAAAGTGCAGCATCAGCTCTGGCGAAGAGCTTTTCTATATCATCGCCCTCTACTGCCTGAGAGATACCGAAAGACATTGAGATAGAAATCGGCTTGCCATGGTAGTTAAACGGACTCTTACAAACCGTCAAGCGGATTTTTTCCATCGCCTTCTTTGCCGACTCAGCATCCGTTGAAGGCATAATCAACGCAAACTCTTCACCGCCATAACGCGTGACGAAATCT
>JBMZCU010000304.1:0-4403 GCA_049613705.1 Pseudomonadales bacterium
TTTGTATTGTGCAAGCAGTTATTTGAGTAAATTAGCTGCTAAAAAGCTCCATCGTGTAATACAGCGTTCGATTGCTTAGCGAGCGCTAGTAATTTATACCTAATCTCCCTTATTGTGCGCTCTTCTGCAACTTCAGGCAGTGCCACTAAGTAAGCAGCGTATTCTATTCCTTGTACATCCCTACACAATCTTACTAACGGATTGCTAGAGTCATCGAACATCTCTAGGTGACGATTAGCGCCCATTGCAACTCCACCTCCTTGGGCAGCGATTTCTACGGCTTTATCCATGGCCGAAAAGCGAGCTTCTTCAGTCAGTGATTGGCTGTTTAGGCGCTGGCCAGCAAACCAATCGTGCCAGGCTGACCAGATGCCACCACGGCTTCCCCAGTCATCCACAAATAATAATTTTGCTGTGAGTAGGTCTTCGCTTTTATCCAGTTCATGCTCATTTGCGAATGTTTGGCTACAGACGGGAAATACGGTTTCGCTAAATAGAATGTCAGCGACTAGCCCAGGCTCAACAGTGCTTCCATAGCGAATATCTAAATCAGTTTCTCCCGCTGCTAAATTGGCTTCCTGCGAGGATGCATCAATCCGAATGTTCTGTAATCCTTGTTCGCGTAACTGATCCAGTGCTGGCGCCAGCCAGCGGATCGCCAGAGCTGGCGTTGCGCTGATGGTAACATTCCGTCCTGCGTTCTCTCTGCGTACAGTGTCGGTAGCACGAGCGAGTAAATCAAATCCTTGGCTCAATAACTCTGCGTAGTGCTTACCTGTTGCAGTTAGTGTTAAGCGTTTATTTTTGCGATCAAACAAACGCACGCCTAAGCTTTTCTCTAGTGCTCTAATTTGATGGCCGACAGCACTGGGAGTTACTGCCAGTTCCTCAGCGGCGGGCGCTAAGCTTTCCCAACGCGCAGTGACTTCAAATGCACGCAGACTATTTAAGGGAGGTAAGCGTTTAGGAATAGTCAAATAAAACTCCTTTTTGCGTAGATTTTCTCGCTTGATGGATCCGTAAGAACTCTCTAATTTATAGCTATGTAGCAAGATAGCAGCCTCTGAGAGGAAGGGGTAGTTTGATTTTGCGTTAAAAAACTCCGTTATAGGAACTCTTGGCTATGAGGCAGAGTACACAAGATCACCTTGCACACTTGGTTAGCTATAAAACCATATCCGCGGATTCAAATATTCAACTGATAAATTACATCAGTAAAGCCTTTAAAGCTCATGGTGTTGGAGTAACCTTAGTGCCAAATATCGACGGCACAAAAGCAAATTTGTACGCCACTATTGGCCCTTTAGTTAGCGGCGGGGTTGTGCTTTCAGGGCACAGCGATGTGGTCCCTATTGAAGGTCAGCAATGGTCAGCAGACCCTTTTACTTTGAGGCAGCAAGGGCAGCGTTTGTATGGTCGCGGTACTTGCGATATGAAAGGGTTCATCGCGGTCTGCTTAAGCATGTTGCCAGATATGCTTAAGGCCGATTTAAAGCACCCCATCCACTTCGTATTTTCCTACGATGAGGAAACTACCTGCCAAGGAGTGGTCTCTGCTATCCAAGACATGCAGCAAAAGCTGCCGCCGATTAAAGCGGTAATTATTGGCGAACCCACCAGTATGCAACCCGTTGTTGCACATAAAGGAGCCTACGGCTATCTCTTCAAGGTGACGGGTGTGGCAGCTCACTCAAGTTTGCCCCACTTAGGTACCAGCGCTATTTCACTCGCCAGTCAATTAATTTGCTGGTTGGATGAACTAATCGCAGAGAAAAAACAGGGCGCTCCAGCAGGACCTTTCACACCGAATTACAGCAGTGCTCATGTTGGGCTAATTCAAGGTGGCAACGCCTGTAATATCTTAGCTGATAGTTGCCAGTTCCACTGGGATTTGCGCACGCACCCCGAAGACAATCACAAAGAAATTTTGAATGCTTTAGATTTAAAAATCAAGCAGTTAATTGAACAGTCAGACAGCTTATTACCAGGGTGTCGGATCGAATATAGCGAAGACTATGCAGTGCCTGGACTCGTTGCAAACTCCAGTAGTGAAGCTCAACTGCTTGCCTGTCGTCTCAGCGAAAGTGAGCAAACTGGGGTAGCCTCATTTAGTTCTGAAGCGGGGGTTTTTCAAGAGGCAGGTCTCTCTAGTGTATTACTGGGGCCTGGCTCTATAGATCAAGCACATATCGTTGATGAATACATTGAGATAGCACAGCTCAGTGCCTGCGAAGCAATGCTGAGTCGATTAATTATCGAGCAGAGCCAAACAGCCGCTGATTAATTTTAATAGCGTTTTTTATTTACAAGGATAACGAAATGACGACTGCTAGCATTATCACAAACTGGCGTAGCTCTGGCGAAGGTTTAGCTCTAACAATAGAATATAATGGCGAGATTAAAGAGCGATTCTTTACTTGGTTATGGTTGATAGATCACAGCCAAGAGCAAGCAGATTTTCATCCTCATGCCAAACAACGCTTACTGGAAACTTTTTCTTTGGGAGCGGCTTCTCCCGCTACAAGCGTCGAACTCAGTGATGAGAATCAATATTTAACATTGAATTGGGCGACTGGTAAAAGCATCCATTACACTGCTGATTATTTGTGGGCGGTTACTGAGCCAAATGAGCTATATGATGTTACTAAGCGTCCTAATAGGCTCTGGAGTGCCAGCACTGACCATAAATACTATTGTCAGGTTGATCATCAGCAGTATCTCAACAGTGATGAAACACTGTTACAAGCATTGCACGGTATTCGCGAGATGGGTGTCGCTATCATTCGCGATGTGCCGAAAAAAGTCGCGGCTGCAAGGGAAGTGATGGAGCGTATAAGCTATATTCGCTCCAGCATATTTGGCGATATGTGGGAGCTAAAATCCGACGGTAAAATAGCTGATACAGGATCTACTCCTTTAGATATATCGCCTCACTCTGATGGTACATACTGCCACGATGCACCAGGTGTAATGAGTTTGCTATGTATCGATTATGAGGCTCAAGGCGGTGATAACGTTTTGGTTGACGGCTTTAAAATCGCTCAGATCATGCAGCGCGATTATCCCCAAGAATACGCGCTATTAAGTCGCGTTGATATACCCGGACAATACATTGGGGATGGCGCCTATTTAGTTGCTCAGCGCCCAGTATTTCGCCATCAAAATGGCCGCTTAATTCAGGTGAGCTTTAACAACCACGACCGAGCGCCCTTTGTGCTGCCAGAGCCGCAAATGAGCCAGATTTATCAAGCTTTGAAAATATTTGATCAGCTCAGTAAAGATAGTGCAAACCAGTTTATTTTGGCGATGCGCCCGGGAGATATGATTGTTTTTGATAATTGGCGTCTACTGCACGGTCGTAAAGCTTTCGAAGGTCAACGACATATGGCCGGTAGCTATATAAACCGCGAAGATTTTGAAAGCCGTCTCCGTATGCTGCAACCGCAGCCGCTAGATATGCTAGCGAATGTGGAGCCATTCAATGTGTAGGTTTCTGTCTGATAATACTAGCGGTGCACATCCAAATATCGTGAGCGCGCTGTTAGCAGCCAATGAGCAAAGTGCTGCACCCTATGGTGATGATAGTTATAGCAATGCGCTCGATCGAGCTTTTTCCCAGATTTTTGATACGTCAGTCTGTGTTATTCCCTGTTTGAGTGGTACAGCAGCCAATGCACTAGCTATATCGCTCATCGCGGGCCCCACTCAATCTGTGTATGTTCACCAAGATGCCCATATCTACCAAGATGAGTGTAATGCGCCGGAGTTTTATAGCGGCGCGCGATTAATACCTTTCAAAGATGGGGATTGTGCGAAAAGCGCTAAGCTCACACCTGAAATGTTCAAACAGGCAGAGCTGCGCAGAGGTGATCGTCACAGTGTGCAAGCGGCGGCCGTTTCTATCGCTCAAATCAATGAGCTAGGCGAAATCTACCAACCAGACGAAGTGCGTGCTCTTGCTAACTATGCGCATGATCATGGTCTTAAACTGCATATGGATGGTGCGCGGTTTGCCAATGCGGTAGCCGCTCTAAACTGCCACCCCGCTGATATCAGCTGGCGCGCAGGTGTTGACATACTGTCATTTGGAGCGACAAAAAATGGCTGTTTTGGAGCAGAAGCTGTTGTGCTGTTTAACCCTGAAAAGCAGCAAGAAGCTAGGTATCGCGCTAAACGCGCCGGACAGTTAGTGTCTAAAATGCGATTTATAGCGACCCAATTACTCGCTTATATTAAAGATGATTTATGGGTAGTGAATGCTCGTGCTGCCAACCAAGCAGCTGCTCAACTCGCAGAGCAGCTTAATCGATTCGAGCATGTGGAAACGAAGACGTCTGGCGCAAATATGATCTTCGCGACATTACCTGCTTATATGACAGCTGCATTGAGTCAAGTGGCCCTAG
>JBMZCU010000305.1:0-4398 GCA_049613705.1 Pseudomonadales bacterium
TCAATCGGATCAAGTACCCACTGCCAGGAAGCATCACTGCGCTCGACCCCGTGCTCTTCCCCCAAAATGCCGTGATCACTGTGACGCTGCGTGATCAATTCACGCATTTGCTGTTCGGTTTGACGATCGGCAATTGTCACGGGGCTCGCATCAGCTTTGTTATCTACACTGATACGCGTGCGAAAATACTGTTTTATGGTTTGCCTCGATAGCGCTAGCGCCTGCTCAGCGGTATTTAAATACGCATTCATCAAATGATTCCTCTCTATTATCCTAGATGTGACACCTGCCAGAGCGTACTCGTTTATTCACAGCCCTTACCGCGGTGTATCAAGCTATCTACTAAGGCGCACACCTTGAAGTTTTTCATCTATAAAATCAAGTACAAATAACTTATGAGCTAGATGAATTTTCTTAATCGAATGACATAAGCTTCCTTCATGGCGTGGATTACGAATCCTCGATTGTAGATCGAATGTCAGAAGGTAGTATCACGCCATACACACCAATCAACCTCAGATTTACGGTCAATGGATAATGATGAACCCCAGAGATATTAAGACGATTGAAGATGCCAAGCGCATCGTCGAAGAACGCGGCCTGAGCCACGTTAAAGTGGGTCTTTTCGACCACGATGGCATTATGCGTGGCAAGTATATGAATAAAGAGAAGTTCTTCTCTAGTCTAGAAAATGGCTTCGCCTTTTGCAGTGTAGTCTTAGGCTGGGATTCAAACGATGAGCTTTTTGAAAACCCTTTTACCGGCTGGGAAACGGGCTACGGTGACGCCCCTGTACGCATCGTACCTGAGTCTTGTCGCGATATCCCCTATGAGCCAGGTATGCTGCTTTTTATCTGTGAATTCATCGAAGATGCCGCCAAGATCTGCCCCCGTAGTACTTTGCAGCGCATCCTCAGCAAAGCCGATGATATGGGTTTTGATGTCAGTGCCGCCTTTGAATACGAATTCTTTCTCTTTAATGAAACACCTAAATCTGCCCGCGATAAGCACTACCTCAATTTAGAACCGATGACACCTGGTAACTACGGTTACTCGATGATTCGCAACTCGACCCACGCCGATCTTTACCACAGCATTATTAAGCTGTCCGAAGAGATGGACTTCCCTATTGAAGGCTTGCATACCGAGACCGGCCCCGGTGTTTTAGAAGCCGCACTGGCAGTCGATAACGCCAGCGATGCCGCTGATAAAGCCGCACTGTTTAAAACGTTCACTAAAGTTTGGGCACAAAAGAATGACTTAATGGCGACCTTTATGGCGAAATGGTCTAACGACTACCCAGGACAGTCCGGGCATGTGCACTTGTCACTACAGCACAAAGATGGCTCCGGCTCTGCGTTCTATGACCCCAGCCAAACACATAACATGAGCAAAACCCAGCGTCACTTCCTCGCGGGGATGCAGCGCTTGATGCCAGAAATGCTGGTGATGATGGCACAAACTGTCAATTCTTACTCGCGCCTCATCCCAGGCTTTTGGGCGCCAACAGATGCCACTTGGGGGGTAGAGAACCGCACCACCGCGCTGCGCGTTATTCCAGGCTCTAGCAAGTCACAACGGGTCGAATTCCGTCTCGGCTCTGCCGATGCCAACCCTTACACCACACTGGCGGCGATTCTCGGTGCGGGCCTTTACGGCATCGAGCATCAGCTAGAGCCAGAAGCTGAAGTCAAAGGCAACGCTTATGATCAACAGCACCCAAGCTCACTATCGCTACCGCCATCACTCAGCGCTGCCGCCTATGCGTTAACCAAATCAGAGGCCGCGCGCAGCTTGTTTGGCGATGAGTTTGTCGAGCATTACGCGGCGAGCCGTCAGTGGGAACAGCGCCAATTTAACCAGCACATTACCGATTGGGAGCTGGCCCGTTACTTTGAAATTATCTAAGTAGCGCTTCTATTTACGACTCTGCGCGCAGTGTGATGACACCGCGCGCTCTAACACCTTACAGTGAAGAAATGACCATGAGTAATACACAAAATACAATTTCACCCATTGATGGCTCCGTTTACGTCAGCCGCGAACTTGCCAACGCTGAGCAAATCCAAACGGCGCTAGATAAATCCGCGACCGCTCAGGCTGCCTGGAAGAAAAAGAGCATTGCCGATCGCGCGGCTATTTGTACCAAGATGGTCGACTGCTTCGTCGCCAAGAAAGAAGAAATTGGCGAAGAGCTGGCGTGGATGATGGGCCGCCCTATCCGCTATGGTCAAGGTGAAGTCGCCGGTATGGAAGAGCGTGCGCGCCACATGATAGCTATCGCCGAATCCGCACTTGCACCGCAACAACTTGCAGAAAAAGCAGGTTTTACCCGCTACATCAAACGCGAAGCACTGGGCGTGGTCTTTGTCGTCGCCCCTTGGAACTTCCCTTACCTCACTGCGATCAATGCCATTATGCCGGCGATTATGGCCGGTAACAGCGTACTGCTAAAACACTCAGCACAGACGCCACTTTGCGCCGAGCGCCTCGCGCAAGCGTTCACCGAGGCTGGATTACCTGAAGGTGTTTTCCAATACCTACACCTTTCTCACGATGAGACAGCCAATGTCATCAAACACCCTCACACCGCGCATGTTTGCTTCACCGGCTCAGTACCCAGCGGCGCGATCATTGAAAAGGCAGCCGCTGGTCGCTTTATCGGCGTGGGCTTAGAGCTAGGCGGTAAAGACCCCGCGTATATTCGCGGTGATATCGACTTAGACTACGCGGTAGAAACCGCTATTGATGGGGCATTCTTTAACTCGGGGCAATCTTGCTGTGGTATCGAGCGCATCTATGTTGATGCCAGCATCCACGACGAGTTTATTAAGCGCGCTACAGCATTGATCAACCAGTATCAACTCGGCCGTGCCGACGATCCAGAGACCACACTCGGCCCGATGGTCAAGAGTGGCGCGGCCGACTTTGTCCGCGGTCAAATCAGCGAGGCTCTAGCACAAGGTGCAGTGGCACACATCGATGAAAGCCAATTTGCAATGAGCAAAGCCGGCACGCCTTATCTAGCGCCGCAACTGTTGAGTAATGTTGATCACAGCATGCGCATCATGACAGAAGAGTCTTTCGGCCCTGTTGTCGCGGTGCAAAAAGTCGAGAGTGACGATCAAGCGATCGCGCTGATGAACGATTCTGAGTTTGGTTTGACCGCCTCAATTTTCACTGCGGATATTGAGAAAGGCATCGAGCTCGGTGAGCGCTTAGAAACTGGTACGTTCTTTATCAATCGCTGCGATTACCTAGACCCAGCACTTGCCTGGACCGGCGTCAAGAACTCCGGCCGCGGCTGTACCCTATCGAGCATGGGCTACGAACAGCTGACACGCCCGAAGTCGTTCCATATTAAATCAGCGATTTAAATCACCTATATATCAAATCGATATCAACACATGCCGCCACGTTGGCGGCATTATTTTTGACAAGTTCAAGAGAAACTTGCAGGAGTGACCACATGTCTTACGAGAACCTTTCTGGCAACTGGAATTACCCCAACAAACTGCGCACCGGTGCCGGCCGCATCAGCGAGCTAGCCGCTTGCTGTAAAGAGCTGGGGATGTCTGCCCCGCTGTTGATCACTGACCCAGGCCTTGCCGGCCTACCTATGGTACAACAAGCGGTCGATAGCTGTGTTGCCGCCGATCTAAACTGCGGTTTATTCAGTAATATTAAAGGTAATCCAAATGGGCAAAATGTGATGGACGGCGTTGCCGCTTACCACGCTGGTAACCACGACGGTGTCATCGCCTTCGGCGGTGGCTCTGGGTTAGATGCCGCAAAAGCGGTCGCACTCATGGTCGGTCAAGAGCTACCACTGTGGGACTTTGAAGATGTCGGCGACAACTGGCTCAACGTCATCGAAGAAGCTGTCGCACCTATCGTTGCCGTGCCAACGACAGCTGGCACCGGCTCAGAAGTGGGACGCGCCTCCGTTATCACCGATGAAGATGCTCACGTTAAGCGCATTATTTTCCATCCGAAAATGCTGCCTGAAATCGTTATTTTAGATCCAGAATTAACCGTTGGTCTACCACCGCACATCACTGCGGCAACCGGCATGGACGCACTGTCACACAACTTGGAAGCACTGTGCTCTCCGTTCTACCACCCACTGGCTGAAGGGATTGCGGTTGAAGGTGTTCGTCTGGTTAAAGAATACTTACCGGCTGCAGTCGCTGACGGTAAAAACATTGAAGCGCGCACCCAAATGCTCGTCGCTTCCATGATGGGCGCAACAGCCTTCCAAAAAGGCTTGGGTGGTATGCACGCACTGGCACATCCACTGGGCGCGCTTTACGATGCCCATCACGGTATGCTCAACGCCATTTTGATGCCTTATGTCCTCAAAGCGAACCAAGCTGTAGTGAGTGAGCGTATCGAGCG
>JBMZCU010000306.1:0-4395 GCA_049613705.1 Pseudomonadales bacterium
CGAGACCGAAAACGCTGTCAGTAACATGGATGCCGGCAAGGCAAAAGTAACCGATGGCATCGATATCTCTCACAAGGTCGCCAGCCTGCTTGAGCAGATTATCGCGACTTCGACCGATGTCGCTGCGCAGGTCGATCAAATAGCCAGCACCGCAGAGCAGCAATCGGCTGTAACCAAAGAAATTGCACAAAACACCGACCGCGCATCACAGCTTAGCCAGACCGTGAACAACAGCATCACCCAAGTCGTCACGACCTCGAAAGAAGTTGCAGACAGCTCAAGTGCCCAGGCCAACAAGATTCGCTCCATGATCACTATCATTGATGCGAATGACCCCGCCCCCAGTAAGCTTGCCAGCTAATCCAACACTGAGCGCCCACAACCGTGTGGTGCTCAGTCTCCAAATAGTTTCAACATATTGATGTTAATAGTAAATTAACCTAACACTGCGAACACTACAGGCTAATTTATTTGCCGTGAATGCCGATAACAATTAAACGATTAAGTATTCATAGACAGCACAGCCCTATTGGCAGTTACGGTGCGCTACTGGCATCTGCAAACTCTCTAGCGGATAGATTACGCTGTGACATACTGTACTCAGTCTCTTCACCTTCTATTCGCGGATCTAGGTTGAGAAAATGCGCATAAAACAAAAACTAAACCTCAGTACCCTACTACTCGCTATTAGCTTGGGTTTCATGATCGCTTTTGAAGTGTACAACCTCAATACACTCAACGGCTTAACCCAAAGCACACGTGTCACCTCCTCAATCGAAAAAGCAGTGCTGCAACTGCGCGCTTTAGAGACGCGCTTCGAGCGTTTCAAACACCGTGAGGACAGCGAGCAGTTTACGCAATTGATGACACAGACACAGCGTGAAACGCAGCGCCTACAGGCCATCTTTGCCTCACAGTGGCTGGATATGACAGATATCGATGCCTTTGCACTTTCGCTGGAGCAATACCGCGAAAACGTTGCACAGTACGCGCAACTGCAACAGCAAGTTGGCGACCTCGATAGCGGGATAATCCAAGCCCTTCGCCAGAGCAGCACCGCCTTTGAAGCAAGCTTACCCAGCGATGACTATCACAGACGCTACCTTTTTTTAGAGCTTTTGCGCAGCGAAGAGCAGTTCAGCATGTACGGCGACGAGCAATACCTCACCCGCCTTGGCAAGGGATTACAAACACTGAGCGAGCGTGGTTTGAACCCACAACAGCGCACGCATTTGACACATTACCAAGCGCAAGTTGATGCGCTCGCACAACGCTACCGCGCACTTGGACTGGCAGGTGACAGCGGACTTAAAGCTCAAATGCAGCAGCACATGCAAACGCTGAATACTCAGCTCAATGCAGTAGTTGCCGCCAATATCCGCGAGATAGAAGCGACCTCTGAGCGTATCTACGTGGTGATGTCTATTCTCTTCCTCGCTATCTTAGTCATCGCACTGCTACTGTCCTTTAAAACCATGCGCAGTATTCTGCAGCCCATCGCCAGCTTGCGCGCTACTATGTTGCAAATTGGTCAGAGTAAAGATTTAAGCCTGCGCGCCGATACCGGCTCAGCGGATGAAGTCGGCGAAATGGCTGAGACTTTCAACGCGCTATTAACACAGTTTGAAGAGCTCATTACAGAGGTTGATCACTCGGTCACCACCTTGAATAACACTACATCCGAGCTGACAGCGAATGCCACCTCGACAACTTCTGCAATGCAGAGCCAGCTGCGCCAAACAGATACCGTTGCCACCACCGTCGCCCAGATGATGCTCAGTGTCGAAGAGATCTCCAACAGTTCAAGCCAGGCCAGCGCCAAAGCCCAGGACACTGATAACAATGCTCACCTTGGCCAGCGCGGTGTCGATCTGACCATTTCGCAGATCAACGAACTATCGACTAACTTAGTTAACTCAGAACAATTGATCGATGACTTGGAAAGCGACAGTACCCGCATCGGCGAAGTGGTCCACGTGATCAAGGAGATTGCTGAACAGACCAATTTACTGGCACTCAATGCCGCCATTGAAGCTGCTCGAGCCGGTGAACAGGGGCGCGGTTTTGCAGTAGTCGCCAATGAAGTGCGCACCTTAGCCACCAAAACTCAAGATTCGACATTGCAAATAGAGGGGATTATCAGCGTCTTGCAAGACCGTACAGCTCAGATTGTCGAGCTGATGAACTCCTGCCGTGAACAGGGTGAAAAGAGCGTTAACCAAGCGAACTCTGCCGGTGATATGTTGCTGCAAATCACCCGCGATATTCGCGCTATTCTCGATATGGCAAATACGGTATCAAGTTCAGTGGCTCAACAAAAAGAGATGGCTGACCAAGTCGATCAGCACATTAGTGATATTCGAAACGCCGCCAACGCAACTTCAGAGGCTTGCGATACTAACCTCGCCCTGAGCGATACCTTAAGTGGCCAATCCCATCACTTAACGGCTTCGATTGCAGCTTTTAACGTCAAACAAAATACGTGATTCAATCAATACGCGCCGAGCGTTACGCGGGGTATCAACTAGCTTACTTAGCAGTCTGATGAAGGCTTTCAGATTAAATAGCAACTTGAGACAAGAACTAGGGCTACAGCGGCTCCCTGGTTGGCTGTCCCTTTATTTAGTCTTAGTGCTTTATTTGGCCGCTGCTATGTTTGACGAACTCGCTTGGAGTTCGTCAAACAACGTTGAGAGCCTTACCCGCAGTACAACTCAATCTGCGTGCACGACCCAATCTGCGTGTTCGTGCCCATGTAAGCGACGAACACGTCCAGCCTAAATTGCAGCTTAAACCTCTGGACGCCCCAGGCTCTTGAGGAGCGCGTTAACTTTATCTTTGCCGCCAACGCTGTCATAGAACTTGGGCCATACCGCATCCTGAGCGCGCTTGGTCCACTGTGCCTCATCTTCCAAGGTGTCAATTTGCATACCGTACTTGGACACTAACTCACTCTTGATGGTCGACTCTTTATCTTTGAGCCACTGCAAGCTGTAGGCAGTTGCCTCTTTACCCGCTGCGAGTATCGCCTGCTGGGTGGCCGCATCTTGTGCCTGAAAAATAGACTCAGACATAATCAACGGCTCGAGCGAAAACAAGTAGTGCAGATCGGTGATGTACTTTTGCACTTCCCCAAACTTCATTGCGTAGATAGTGGTGTATGGGTTGTCTTGTCCATCGACAACACCTTGCTGCAACGCAGCGAAGGTTTCGGACCACGCCATAGGTGTGGCGTTATTGCCCCAGGATTTATACGTGTTGATCATGATTTCATTCTTAGGAACACGTACCACAATATCTTGCAGGTCATCTAAGTTTTTAACGGGGTGCTTAGAATTACTCAGCACGCGAAACCCCGAATAACCCCAAGCGACAATGCGCGAGCCGGCAACATCGATCGTGTTATCCACCAGCTCTTTGCCAACGGGGCTATTTACCGCGGTGACCGCTTGGTCTAAATTCTCAAAAATATAAGGCAGCGAGAGAATGCCCACCGAGGGTGAAAAAGGTGCCAAATTATTGGAGGCGAGAATTGAAAACGGCAGCGCCCCAAGTGCCACGTCATTCACTGTATCTTGCTCTGAGCCCAACTGACCATTGAGGAAAATTTGGGTGTTGTACTTGCCTTGTGTTTTCTCACTAAGCAGCTCACCAAACTTCAACCCCAGTGCCTCCTGCGCACTGCCACCACCGTCACCTACCGAGAGGTTCCACGTTAGGGCGTAGCTCGCACTGGAGAATGCCAACCCCGCAACGAGCGAGAGTGCCAAGGTCATCTTCTTGTTATTCTTCATCTGTAACTCCTGATTTTGGTTCTAGAGTGCACGTGTAGTCTGCACCACACCCGCTCAAAGACTATAGAAACTCAAAACCGCAACTTAAATACAAAACTCCACCAGCTAAGTTGTCACTTTTAGAAACTTTAATACCTTAGTGCACTGGCCTCGCTTAGCGTGCCACAAGGCGAATCTGATGCCGTAATAAGCGTGCTTCATCACAGCACAAACACCACACTAGCCGTGGCAACACTTGCTGATAACTGCATCGTCCAATATGGAAAACCCATTAACACCTGCTACCTTTAAAAGGCACCCAATACAAAGGTTAGTACCGTGAAAAAACTCGCGATCATCTTCGTCTTACTCTTCAACCACACATTATTATTGGCTCAGCCATTGAAGGTTATCACTCATGATTTCCCACCTTTTTCCTATACTCGCGAGGGAAAGTTACAAGGTCTGTCGGTAGAAATGCTCAATGCGGTACTGACAAAAATGAAATTTACGGATTATCAGATCGTCACCCTCCCCTGGAAGCGAGCCCTCAAAGAAGGACAAAAGCCCGGTAATCTACTCTTCCCCTTTGCCCGCAAGCCCAGTCGTGAGCCTAATTTTG
>JBMZCU010000307.1:0-4389 GCA_049613705.1 Pseudomonadales bacterium
GCTTAAGCGCCTGCCAGGGCAAGCGGGAGAGACCTTTACCAACTACCAGTATCGCAATATCGGTGTACCGGTAAACAAGCAGGTACGCCTGGCTAACGGCAAGGGGTTAGATTACATAGATGCAGGCCTGCTAGATAACCCCGCGGTGAGCGACAGCGCAGAGCGCGGCAAGTTTAAGACACCGACGCTGCGTAATGTTGCGCTGACAGCGCCCTATATGCACAACGGTGTGTTCCAAGATTTAAAGACAGTGGTTTTGTTCTACGATAAGTACAACAGCCGCAAGGCAAAGCGCCAGATTAACCCTGAGACAGGCGAGGCCTGGGGTGCACCTGAAGTCGCTGAGACAGTGGCACTCAAAGAGCTGGAAAAAGGCGGTGCCCTGAGCGATAAGCGTATTAATGCGCTTATCGCGTTTATGAAGACACTGACCGATAAACGCTATGAGCACTTAGTCTATGCCAAGGAGGAGAAACAGTGAGATATGCGATTTACTGTGGTTCAAGTTTTGGAGCCCACCGACGCTACCGCGATGCTACCCAGGCCTTGGGTGAGGCTATTTGCGCGCGCCACGGAGCTGTGGTCTACGGCGGTGCCCAAGTTGGCTTGATGGGGGCGATTGCCGATACCGTGCTGGCCGGGGGCGGTCATGTTACAGGTGTGATGCCAAAGGCGCTGACCGATAAAGAGCTACAGCACGAGGGACTCAGTGAGCTTTTCGTGGTAGAGGACATGCATCAGCGCAAGGCCAAAATGGCCGAACTGGCGGATGCTTTTATCGCCATGCCCGGTGGAATGGGTACCTTAGAGGAGATCAGTGAGGTATTGACTTGGGCGCAGTTGGGCTTTCACCGCAAGGCCTGCGCGCTGTACAACGTGGCAGGGTTTTACGATCCACTGATCGCCTTTCTCGAGCGCGCCGTTGCGGAGGGTTTTATGTCGGCGCACTATCGCGACAAGTTGATCGTCAGCGATGACCCTGAGCAGCTGTTGATGGCGATAGAAGCCTTTGAGCCGCCGCCGAGTAAGTGGCAGTAAAAGCTGCAAAATCCGCTTGCTTTTCGCGGCTAAAAACACCAAGGTGAGCGCAGTTTGTGGCGCCTGCACGGCGCTTTTTTGCGATAGGAGTAGACATGCAACAATACCTTGAGACCGCCGAGCAGGCGCTGGGTCTCTCTCGAGAGACGATTAAGCAGTATTTTCGCCAGCGTATCAGCGTCGACAACAAAGCCGACGATAGTCCGGTGACCATCGCCGACCGCTTGACGGAGCAGCGCATGCGCGAGCTGATTGAGGCGCGCCACCCAGAGCACAGTATTTTAGGTGAAGAGCACGGCGTGGCGCATAGCGACTCGCCTTGGCAGTGGGTGCTCGACCCCATTGATGGTACTAAG
Source organism: Pseudomonadales bacterium (assembly GCA_049613705.1). Classification (GTDB taxonomy): domain Bacteria; phylum Pseudomonadota; class Gammaproteobacteria; order Pseudomonadales; family Balneatricaceae; genus Rs1. Next base: position 1,395 of record JBMZCU010000307.1, read on the forward strand.
AGCTTTATCTCGGGGATGCCGACCTTCGGCACGTTAGTTGCACTGACCGAAGATAGCGCGCCGCGCATAGGCGTCATCGATATGCCGATGTTGGATGAGCGCTGGGTCGGGGTCAAAGGCGAAGTCACGCGCTACAACGGTGAGCCGTGCAAGGTATCTAGTGTCACTGAGTTGGCCGATGCGATGCTCTATTGTACTGAGCCAAATATGTACGATGCCGCGCAGTGGCAGTGTTTCGATGCGCTGTGTCAGCAAGTACAGCTGCGCCGCTTTGGCGGCGACTGTTACAACTACGCACTGCTGGCCAGTGGCCATATCGATCTAGTGGTTGAGGGCGACCTCAAGTACTACGATATCAGCGCGCTGATCCCCGTGGTTGAAGGTGCCGGTGGGGTGATCACCGACTGGCGCGGCGAGCCGCTGCGCGAGGGCTGGGATGGTTTAGTGGTGGCTGCGGCAACGCAGGAGCTGCACGCAGCGGCGCTTGAGGTGTTAAACCGTTAGCGCATTGCGCGCTTTATGCTCCAGTGGGGTCAGGCAGGCGTAAAGTGTTGAGGCGGTCGGTGTTGCAATACCTGCGGCCTCGGCCATTTCGACCAGAGCGCCGAGCTGAGAGTGCAGCTCTGAAGGGTAGCCGGCCATCATATCGCGCTGCATCGATGTGTCGCTGCCAGACTCTGAGGCCTCTATGCGCTGCATGACTTTTTCGCCCGCATCCTCTGCTAAGGGGATCTGATGGGCTTTTGCCACAGCACAAGCCTCTGTGATTAAGCTGACGAGTACCGCACGGGTACGCGGTTGGGCGAGTACCTCGCCAAAAGTGGCGCGGGTGATACTACCGACGGCACTGGTAGAGGTGATAAAGATGTACTTCATCCATGCTGCAACGCCGATATCGCTAGGAATGCTGGCCTTGAAGCCTTCAGCGCGCTCGAACACCGCTAGGAGCTCACGACAGCGCGCCGACTCTTGATTGTCCTGCTCGCCAAACTGTAACCAGGGCGCCGCACCTAAGTGATGCACTTTGCCTGGGCCGGTAATCTTAGCAAAAATACCACACAGCCCATTAAGCACCCGCTCGCGAGTGAGGTGCTCACTTAACTGGGCCACAGCCCCCACACCGTTTAACAGTGGTAACACAGCTGTCTGGGAGTGCAGCAGTGGAGCGATGCTCTCAATGACTGCCCCAAGTTGCCAGCCCTTGACACACACCAGGACTAAATCGACAGGGCCGATCTCGGCCGGATTATCAGTGGCCAGCGCCGGTTGAAGGGTAAAGTCACCGGCAATACTCTCAACGATTAAACCGTCACGCTTAATGGCCTCCAGGTGAGCGCCTCGGGCAATAAAGTGAACTTCGCAGCCAGCTTGTGCCAGACGACCTCCAAAGTAGGCGCCGACGCCCCCTGTACCAAAAACTGCAATTTTCATTTTCTCTCCTCTAGGTGTCTTTATCTTGTCCTGTTATGCAAGTACTTAAATAACACTTTTTCTAGGTAAAACCACTAAATTGCTAAAAGATACACAAAAAGCTACCATGTTCAGCGAGTGTTAATTTTTTTGGCTAAAATTTTGCATTATCTGCGCCTAAACTGCATTAATTTCGATATCTGTGGTGTACAATCTGAAAAATAGGATTAATGACTATGTTCACAATAGGTAGAGAAAGCTTGCTAAAGTCTCCCGTGTTATACATATCGCTATTTTTGTGTGCTGCACTTGTGACGGCCATCGTGCCATCGAGCCACAGTGCCGATAAGTTTACGCGCATATCGGCGGCCAATGCACATCGCCTGATCAGTGATTCAAGCCTGGCTAAACCGCTGAAGATTATCGATGTACGCGGTAGCAGTGATTATGCCAAGGGCCATATTCGCGGTGCTATCCATCTCGACTATAGAGCGATGAACTTTACTGAGCGCCTGCAACAAATGGATAAGCGTCAGACGTACCTGTTGTACTGCAATGACAGCGGGCGCAGTGTCAAAGCGTTAAGATTAATGAAAAAACTCGGGTTTACAAGCGTTTATGAGCTACAGGGCGGCATAAAAGCCTGGCGCAGCAAAGGCTATGTAACCCAGCGTTAACTGCGTTAATCCACTCAGCTCTCTTCTTTATTACCCTGTACTACAACATCCCCACCAATAGCCTAGCCAGAAACAACAGCTTTACGTTACCCTTTGTCGATAATGATTGATGACCTTGGAGGTTCTATGACGACTGCTGTTTGGGGAAGGGCTGAGCGCGCTCACTGGTATACACAACAAGTGCGTACCCGCAGTTACCGCGATGATGTACTGGATAAACTTGCACCTCTTACGTCACATTTTGAACGCTTGGAGTACGGCGCACTGTCTATTGATCCCGAGCGCTACCCACTCGTGGCACTTAAGAGCCTGGGCTGGCGCGAGGATTTGCCGGTGCTCTTAGTGACAGGTGGGGTACACGGCTACGAAACCAGTGGGGTACAGGGAGCGCTGGATTTCGCGCAAATCGCTACACGCTACACTGAGCATTTGAACATTTTGATTTGCCCCTGTGTCAGCCCCTGGGGCTACGAAACCATCAATCGCTGGAACCCTCAGGCGATAGATCCCAACCGCTCCTTTATCGGCGAGGGGCAGAGCGAGGAGTCTCGCGCACTGATTGCACTCTACAACAGCCTTGAACAGGACGTTGTGATGCACATTGATTTGCACGAGACCACGGATACGGATAACAGCGTGTTTCGCCCAGCGCTCGCGGCCCGTGATGGGCTGGCACTGCAGCAGTGGCATATTCCCGACGGCTACTATTTAGTGGGCGATGCGGAGCGCCCAGTCGCTGCTTTTCAGCGCGCAATCATAGAGGCAGTGGCCAAGGTAACTCACATCGCAGCGCCCGATGCGCAAGGTGAAATTATCGGTGAGCCCATCACCCAGCCCGGGGTGATCAACTATCGCGCCAGAGCGTTAGGGCTGTGTGCGGGTATGACAAAAGCCGATTATGTGACCAC
>JBMZCU010000308.1:0-4369 GCA_049613705.1 Pseudomonadales bacterium
CCGGGAGAGGCATTGAGTGGCCATGGCATGCTGCAGCGGCACCTATCTGCGCTTTATAACCCAGTAATATGCCCTGGAAATATGACCCAGAATTTAGAGAACTAGGCCTACTCAGCCAGTAGGTCGAGGCTGAGACGCTTACCTAAGTGTTCGCGCAGATTGCCAGCTGAATATTGACGGCAAGATAAAGAGAAGGAAAATTTTTGCCGCTTCATCCACTACATTTGCTAAGTTAAGTTGACAACATCCTTGGTGTTTTTTTCGCTATACCCTCTGATGCTGCACAGGCGTTGTCTTAAATATATCTCAATCAATGTGTGAACAACCAAAGCGCTGGCTGGCTCAACATTTGCTCTGACTGGGGTTATTGGTAACCCACTATCCCGAGAAGGAGTGATCATCGTGGAAATTAACGCCGTACCTAGTACGTTCAATCCTGCAAAGACGCTAAATAAGTTTGTATCATCAGTACCGCGTGGTGACGCTTTACACGCGAACCCACATGATTCGAATGCCTTTGTCATACAACCACAGGGTAAGCGTCCGCTACAGCACTATGTCAATGAAGGGCGTCACCAGAGTGAGGGGGGAATTGTATCGACCAGCCATCACCTCTCGACACTGATCAATGCCAAAGAGGATAGCCACACCTTAGTCAGTAATGAATACAGCGCTAGGAACGTGGAGTTATATGAAGCTCACATGAGAGAGCAAGCCAATCAGAGTATTACCCGGGCAACGGTTTCAGTCGGTGGTGTGATCGTAGGGTTGGAGACAGAGCAAGGTGACATTGCCACGCCTTTTGATTTTGCCGAGGATCCTCAGCTCATCGCAGCAGCCAGCACTTTGATGGGTGAATCTAACGGAGATTTTAACGCCTTTATCAACAAATTAAAGTCGGTCTATGGTGATCAAGTGACGGTAGAAACGTACGCCGAAGGTGAAGGGCTAAGTGTTGCCCAAACCCATGAGATACTCAATAACAGTACGTTTGAACAATTTGTCAGTGAGCAGGCCGCACACATGCGAGAAATCCTCAGTTATAAAGAGGAAGTGGGTAACTCCCAAGCACTTCAACTCGCTTTTAAGCGCGAAGTCGAAACGTCCTCAGTCAATAGCGAGCAGGCGAGAAGTAACTCTCTAAAGACTTACAGTGGCATCTCTGATTTAGCTTAGGCGCATCCTTTCTACGGCTCTAGCGAGCCGTAAGATATCTGACACAGTAAATTGTTTTTATCGTAACACCCATAAGATCGGGCCTAGGGGGAACAGGCAAAACATTGATTGCTCGATAGAGGCGCGCGCGTTGTTGCTGCATCGCAGTCTATCTCTGCTAAACAGGTCAGCAGAGATTTTTTGAGACTGTTTTGGCTTTATGTTTCTGGTCTAGATATTTGATAATTCTATTTTTTTCGCATTTTTATGGCTGCCGTTTTAAATACGTGAGTGCTGTGAGTAGCTGTACCTTTAGTGCACTCAGTTCTCCAGATTCAGCGCGCCTATCGTTATCTTTTGTATCACACAGCTTGTCTGTAAATAGCCAGGCCAGGGGATGTAGTCACTCGCTAAGTGTTTGAGGTCATGAGGCGCAACTCACAATCGATAGTCGCCAACTGGCGGAAGCCAGGAGCATTAAAGGCCAAACATTTGCGCAGATTCGTCCATTAAATTCCTACTATTATCAATCTAGATTCAAGCCTTTTTATGCTTTAATGGGACGCTGTACCCGCAGGCAGTTGTTCGCGGGTGAGATTATTGACCGCCAGAGGAGGGTAAATGAGCCTGGTACTTTTTAATGAACACGCGTGTACAGATGGCAGTGTGATTGTAGAAATCACGCTCAATGCAGAAAAAACGCTGAATGCACTCGCCTACGAGATGATTGAGTTGATAGAACCCAAGCTAGAGGCTTATGCAGCAGACGCTAGGGTGGCAGCTATTTTACTCGACAGTGCCGGCGATAAAGCTTTCTGCGCCGGTGGCGACATTGTCAGCCTCTACCATTCGCTACAGGACAGTGAGCGCAAAGATTTTTGTCGTACTTATTTTGAGCGCGAATACCGTATGGATCATCTGATTCACACTTACCCTAAGCCGATTATCGTTTGGGGCAGCGGGATAGTGATGGGCGGCGGAATTGGCCTGATGGCAGGGGCCAGTCACCGTATTGTGACACCGTCTTCGATGCTGGCAATGCCAGAAGTGACGATTGGGCTCTATCCAGACGTAGGGGCGAGTTGGTTTTTAAACCGTTTTCCAGGGCGCACCGGGCTTTTTGCAGGACTCACTGGGGCGAGATTGAATGCACAAGATGCAATTTTTTGTGCGCTTGCAGATCGCATTATGCTGCCTGAGCAGCGAGGGCCTCTATTGGACGCATTACGCGCGCAGCCCTGGCAGCGAGAAGACAGTCATCAACTCGTCGACAGGCTTGTGCGCAACATGCAAGCTTTGCCTTCACAGTGTGGCCCGCAATCTAAACTGCGCGAGCACTTTGATAGCATCAATGCGCTGTTAGATGTCGATACCGTTGAACAGTGTGTCGAGCGGTTTGCAGCACAGCCTGATGATGGCAGCTGGTTGAGTAAGTCTTGTCAGACAGCACTGGCCGGGAGCCCGCTGTCACTGGCGCTGATATTTGAGCAGCTCAAACGCAGCATTCATATGTCGCTAGCACAAGTGTTTGATACTGAATTACACCTTTCGGTTGAAGTGTGTCGCAGCGGCGATATCGCAGAGGGTATCAGAGCGCTGCTGATCGACAAAGATAAATCACCGCACTGGCGTTACCCGAATATAAACGCGGTAGACCGCACAGTGGTAAAGAAAATGCTCTCGCAGCGTTTCCAATAGCATTAATCGTGTGTAGTGCACTGCGCTACACTTTCCATCACAAGAGAGATAACAATGGCAAAGATTGGATTTATAGGACTTGGAAATATGGGCGGGCCGATGGCGCAGAATTTAGTAGCCGCCGATCACGATGTGCATGTATTTGACTTGTCACAACAGGCAGTTGAAAGTGTATGTAAGACGGGTGCTAAAGCAGCACTGAGTGCAGCGCAAGCGGTAGCCGGTGCCGAGTACGTGATCAGTATGCTACCGGCAGGTCAGCATGTTGAAGGGCTGTACAGTTCAGGTGAGAGCCCACTGTTTGACAGTGTTGAGAAGCACTGTCTGATTATTGACTCTTCAACGATCGATGCGGCAACGGCCAAAACGGTTGCTGCAGCTGCCGCTGCTAGAGGTATAGATTTTATTGACGCCCCAGTCTCTGGCGGTGTCGGCGGCGCCCAAGCGGGCACATTGTCATTTATGGTTGGGGCAAGCGAGTCGCAGTTCGCCCGCGCTGAGCCTATTCTGCAGGTTATGGGTAAGAACATCTTTCACGCCGGTAGCCAGGGTAGTGGTCAGGTCGCTAAAGCGTGTAACAATATGCTCTTAGCTATTTTGATGGCGGGTACCAGCGAAGCGCTGAACATGGGGGTTGAAAACGGTTTAGATCCCGCCGTGCTCTCTGAAATTATGAAGCGCAGCTCAGGTGGTAACTGGGCGCTTGAAGTTTACAACCCCTACCCAGGTGTCATGCCCAACGCGCCTGCGAGCAATAACTACGAGGGTGGGTTCCAAGTGGATTTAATGTATAAGGACTTAGGACTGGCCCAGACACTGAGCCAACAAAGTGGCTGCGCTACCCCCATGGGTGATAAAGCTTTGGGGTTGTTTGCAGAGCACCGCGAAAGTGGCAACGGCGGTTTGGACTTCTCGAGCATTATCAAGCACTACCAAGCCTAACAGCGCTAACTGAGTTGGCCCCTGCCAACTCAGTGATGAGCCTGCTGGCGGTGTACGCGTTGTCACCGCCTCAAAAGTGACAGCGGTATTGTTAACGCATCACAACAGGCTGGCTAAAAGGGGCATTTGAGAGGGTGGCACTTGATTTATACTCAGTGGTGCATCACGCTGCGTACCATTGTAATGCACTGTAACTCAAGCCCGTTAAACTTAGATGTTATTCGCTTGCACAAATGAGCCGTGCGCAGATTGCGCTTCCTTCCTTCATTCATACATCACTTGCGCTTTAGATGCCTGATCACAGGTATCTCATCAGTACATAACAGCCTTTCTCTTTACGACTAAAGCCTTATACATTGTTGACAATATTAATTTTAGTATCGATCTATAGGCTCGCCATAGGATAAATCGTACTAGATTGTTAACAATTATGGCTTTTTGTGTGCCTTAGATATAACGCCCTTACAGCGTGTCACGGCATATTAATAGTGCTGTTACTGGTACTTGGCGAATGTACCGTGCAAAGACAACAATAAAAAAGACAGGAGTGCTGAGCAAGATGGATTACACAGAG
>JBMZCU010000309.1:0-4328 GCA_049613705.1 Pseudomonadales bacterium
TTTATCATCGAGCAGTGTTTCTAGGTGCTGCGTCATAGCAGCATTATCCCCAGGCTTACACAACAACCCTGTCTCGCCGTGAGAAACGATACTTGAAACCCCGCCGCTGTCACCGGCTACAACCGCCACTCCAGCGTTTGCCGCCTCGAGGAAAACCATTCCCAGGGCTTCATTGATCGCAGGCCAAGCTAAGATATCAAAGGCGGGTAAGTAGTTACGCAGTGTCGTGTTCTCAAGCAAACCTGCAAAGAAGACCTGTTTATTGGGTTCAAAGAGCGCTCTAACTTCAGTCTCACAGGGGCCTGAACCGACGATCAGGCATTGATAGTCACGATTGAGCTGTGACAGTGATTTCGCCAAATGCTGATAGGAACTGAACTTGTCACCACTGCGCATCATGGCAATTGTGATTAACCAGGGCTTGTGCGGATCTAATCCAATGCGTGTTGCAAGTTTGTGCTTAAGTATGTCGTTTGGACTAGCAGCACAGGGCCGAGCATCAATAAACACAGGTATAGATTCAAGTGTGCGCTGGTTTCGCCCTAAGGCTGCAAAATAGGCGCGCAAAGCGATGATATCGACAGGGTTAATACAAATCACTTTGCGTGCGCAGCGCAAGGCATGATCGACACAGTTATGGTAGTGGGCCCAAGGGCCGTTGGCCCGCTTTTCAGAGCGGGACGCCTCGGCTACTAAATAGGGAATATTGAGTGCTTTAGCGACATGTGGGCCAATCAAATCAGGCGCTTTGTAGTAAAGGTGGTAGCTAAACCAGGCGATAGGTATTGTGCCTGCGCGCTGCCAGCGTTTCACAATGCGTGTCGCCTCGCGTTTGGCCAGTGCCTCTATGCGCAGCTGCCTCTGGGGATCGCCACGATCATAACTGCGCAATTGACTGGCCAGTTCAACACGGTGTCCCGAGAGCTCCAGTGCCCGCATAAAGAGCCTGGCAATTTCCCTATCACCTGAGGGGGTCGCGTGAAATGGGGACTTCAGTGGCGCGTAAAAAGCGATGACACTGTGTTTATCTGTGTGCTGATTCGCCATTGTCACGGCCAAATAGCTGACTTAATTGGGTAATGCCAATATTGACATCAAACTTTTGATGTAAGTGTTTCTGCCCGGCCAGAGCAAGGCGCTCTCGCTTGTGTGCATCTGTGATTAAATCGTGCAGTGCTGCGGCCAGCTGCTGAGGCTGACTCGGCTTTACCATGACACCGTTTTCCTCAGAGGTAATCAGCTCTGGAATACCTGAAATATCAGTGGCCAGGCAGCATACACCCTGGCTCTGGGCTTCCATCAGCACATTAGGTAGCCCATCGCGATCACCGTCGGCCACGATTTTACTGGCCAGCACAAAAAGATCGCTGTCCCGATAAGCGTTTAAAACGCTTTGTTGTGCTTGCGCCCCACGCCACTCGATTTTATCGCTGATTGCCAAGTCATCGGCCTGTTGCTGCAGTTCCTGCAGCAGCTCTCCCCCACCGATGTGAGTAAAGCGCCAATGCAGCGAAGGCGGCAAAGCAGCGAGCGCCGTTAAAATATCGCTATAGCCTTTTTTAGGCACTGCACGTCCGACACTGATGATACGCACGGGGTCTTGACTATCACTCCCATCGATTTGAGTCCTTGCAGCGCGCGACTGAGCATTGAAGCGATCGAAGTCGAGACCGTGATAGACCAAGTGCACTTTGCTCGGATCACTGCTCAGTGATTGTAAATACTCATGATTGGCCCCGGTACACGTAGCTAACCATTCAAGTTCATCCAGCTTTTCGGCGAGATCCCACTCCGGTGAGGTCCAAATATCTTTTGCATGAGCCGAGCACGACCAAGGCATTGAAGACAAAAGTGCTGCATAGCGTGTCACCGAAGCGGGCGTATGTAAAAAGTGCGCATACAACTGCTCAGTGCCCTGCGGCATTTCAGCGGCGAGTACAAATGCCTGACCGAGCCGTCTGACTCGAGAGCGACTAAAATCGCGACTAAGATCGCGTAGAAACTTGCCCATAGTTTTAAGCATGCCACCAAGGGTTAGGCTGCTGAAAAAGCCTTTCAGTACGCGCAGTGGCTCATCGTGTAAATACTCTGGCAAGTAGATTACCGGGGCTTCAATTTGACCGTGTATAGGGTGCGTTGAGGTATCTGTGGGATGGCGTAATGAGACTAAGGTAATCTCAAAACCACGTAGTTCAAGCGCTCTTATCTCTTGCGCGATAAACGTTTCTGAGAGTCTAGGGTAGCCTTTAAGTACAAGTGCTATCTTTTTCAAAAATATACCTTTTAAATAAATTAAGCGTAAAGTTGCTCGCCTGACACCCAGTTCACATCCTGTTTGGTGCAAAACGCTATAAACTGTTCAATGAAGGCCCAGCAGGCAGTATCGTGATCCAGGTGGTGAGTCATCAAACCTATTGGTTCATCGAGATCGCGCCCATCGCTTCGCTTAGCCAAGAGTAAGGCCGTTAGTTTTTGCAAGATATCGGCTTCGCCGGCAAAGCTGCGTGCTTTCCAATTGATGATATCGATGTGAACATTTACCTCATCAAAGACCGCCGACGTTGATCGTTCACCCAACACAGATAACGTGCGGTAGCCAATTTCAGGCAATTTTGCAATCACGGCCGGTGCGATACGATTCCAAGGCGGTACTAGAATATCTAAGTACTGCGCACCAAACTGGGTGCTCAGGCGCTGACGCCCCAAAGCCAGTGCAGCACTGAGCGCTGCTATGTCTTGAGTGCCACCGAGTTCTATCTTGCGCTCGCCTTCGCGCGCAAAGCTCTGGTGCTCGACCCCGTGTTGGGTAATGTAACAATAGGGTGAGAATTCACTATCTTTTACGATGTCTAAGCTTTGCTCTAGCGCTGCGGGAATGACAGCTAAGTGCACGGGCACCCGGTGAGTTTTTGCAATATTTAACATGCGCCTAAGCGCTGTGCTATCTGCGACGGCATCATCATCGCGCCACCAGAACCGCGGCGCAGTCGGCCACGCGCTTAACTCTTGCGCTAGTGCCTGCCAGTGGTTCACTGCTCTACTCCTGCCCATGTCATTAACATTTGTGCACTGCGCTTAGCTCCATCACTGCGAATACTTAAACCTTGAGTATAGCTTGCTATAGCGCGCTGCATCGCTTGGGCAAGCGTATCTGCAGATAGTTCATTCCAAGATACACTCTGCAACACGCCACTGCTCTCAAGGGCTTGGCTACGCATCCGCTGTTCGGTCTCACCGCTGCCTTCAAAGGGAATGACGACTGCGGGTGTGTTAACCTGCAGCAAGTCCATTACCGTGTTATAACCGGCCATTGATATGGATACTTCAGCATTAGCCAGCAGCTGAAGGAAGTTATCGGCCATATCAACGACGCTCACGTTCCCACCTGCTGCGCCTTTGAAGTACGCCTTATCAGCGGCGTCCATATTCGGGCCTGTAATCAAGGTCCAGTGTTTATCCCAGGCGTAACCGCTGCGGTTTAGCGCTAGCGCCGCATCGAGAATTTCGCGCCCGACACTGCCGCCGCCAATTGAGACAACAATGGACGGCTGTAACACTTTTTTACCGGTGTAGCGCGGGCATACATATCCTGAGTAGCTGAGCTTATCTGCAATGGCGTCTGCTTTGGGGAAACTGGTCTCAAGCGGTAGAAAGCGCTCATCACCGTGAACAAGTACATGCTGATAGTGCGCTGCGATGAGCGCTAGACACTCGTCTTCGCGCGCCTGACTGCGCTGTTGCAAAATATCGCGAATCGAGGCGACAAGCACAGGGGGGCTTTCTTGTTCTCGCACCCACGCCAGAAGTGGCAACAGCTCAAAACGCATTTGGCGACGCCCGAATGGGTAAGTTTCCGTGACGATCAAGTCCGGTTGCACTCGCTCACAAATATCGAGCAAGGCGAGCGAGCGCTCGTGCTTATCAGCTTCTGAAAATTCACTGCCGTCGTGCTTTACTAGCGCACTAAACGCGGCGTCGGCACTCTTAATCGGTGTTAAACGATGGACGCGTGCGCCTGAAAATTGAATGCCTGGCACATCAACGCCACCGAAAATAACATCTACTTGCGCACCTTGTGCAACCAGAGCGTCAATGATTAGCGCCGAGCGGCGCACGTGCCCAATACCCAGTAGGTACTGCACATAAAAGAGTATTTTAGCAGGCATCTAGACCCTCTCCTTAGCTGTCGCTTGGAAGGTCAACCAGTTGACCGAAACGCTCGGCGACAAAATCCAGTCCGCCGAGCATCGCCTGTGGTGCCCGGGAGCTAGGTTTAGGTTGCTGCGCCAGTGTCGCCAGTGCATCTACCATTTGCTGAGTATCACGCT
>JBMZCU010000310.1:0-4326 GCA_049613705.1 Pseudomonadales bacterium
TTCGAGCCCCATACTGTAGAGGCTATCAAAATCAGCCGCTGAAAGCTGTTTACGCACAGTCTGGGGATCGTGACCTATGCCGCAAATCACTTGGCCGCCATTGCGGCCAGAGCCTCCCCAACCAATATCACGCGCTTCTAGCAACACAACATCAACCCCGCTTTCCGCGAGTTCCAATGCGACATTTACACCGCTGTAACCGCCGCCAATAACACACACTTGCGCTTGAATATCCCCTTCTAACGAAGTGGTGTTCAAGGCAGCCGAAGCCGTGCTTTGGTAATAGTTTTTATCACTTGTCATAAACATTGCTCCTCAGGGAAGGTGCAATAAATCCAAAACGCCTGAGCCTGTCTGCAGGGTGGACACCTAAAGGACTATTTTTGTCGTAAAGCCTACCGATAGCACGGCTCACTGAATTGCCCCTTTCATAGTCCACACAGAGCACTCGGGATTTGCGTGCACCTTCCTTAGCGTAAGTTGTAGCCCGGTGAAGGCAGAGCCCAATTCACCGAGCCAGCCTGTTATTTAGACAAGCAAGGGTAGTGCGTGGTGTTTAACACAGTCGCCTTAGCCCCTACGCTAAAATTACTCAGTGCATCTGTTGTAGTACCCTGATAACCCACCAACTTGCCACAGCTGCGCATCGCCTCAAAATCAATCAGCAGCACCCCTACTGTAGGAATAACCTTCTCCTCCCAGACAAATAAATAGTGCGCGTCATCGATTTTGCGATAAGAACAGTAATCTGTGTCACACAAGCCTGCTTCGCTGCCCTTTAGGCAGTGCCAAGTGTAACCCTCGTTATTAAGGTATATATGCTCGTAGACCTCTTCTTGCGAATAGGCGTACTCCACCCGGCGACCGACAAGCTCATCCGTTTGGGCATGAAAAGCGCGCTCGCCGCTCTCAAAGGGTGCATCCAAGCGGGCGCGCAGAAAGTCTACCTGCACACTGCGCAATTTATCTCCGCTCAGGGCGCGATCGAGCATCGGGCGCGCAATCTCTTCACGCGAAGGCATAACGCTGAGTACTGCCGTTGCGATACCTTTCTCGAGATCCATCACCAGCGATACTGTCGTCCCTGGCTCAGATTTTTTTTCAAAGTCGACGAAGTAGATACCCTCTCGCGGCATGATAGCGCTATAAGTTTCTGTAAACGCTTCGCCCTCAGCGCCTATTTTCCAGATTAATTCGTCTGCGGAGATAAACTCATGACTGATTACCCAGCCATTTTCGAAATGGAAGTCAAAGTGCTGTCCGGCCAGATCATCGACTGGCGATAAGTTATTTTCTCCAAATCCGTGTGCCAATTGATCAACAGAAATCCAGGCTGCCTGTTCACTCATGTTATCGCTCCAACTCAATTAGGGGGTTAAGCGATTATCATCAATGAACTTGCAAAGCTGAGATATCAGCCATGTGGTTGATCCGCGCAAGATAAGCTATATCACAAGCGCTGCGCCCACACTAAGCCACTGCTAACAGTGACCCACTGTGGGCGAATGAAGCCAAACTAGTAGGACATAAAGACCGTCATTTTGGTCTCGCTGAAGATGCTCTGCGATAGCGAGCGGGTGTTGCGACGCCTAAACTTACTGTGCTCATAAGCGCCCATCACTAAGAGGGTCGGCTCGACACTGTTGAGGTAGTCGACAATCAGTTCGCCGACGCTGCTCGGCTGTCGCACTTGCAATGTCACAGTCTCAGAGGCTATGCCGTGACGCGCCAGAATGTCTTCAAGCTTAATGCCGGTCAACTGATGACTGTTATTCCCCGTCTCCACTGTGAGTATAGTCACCAGCTTTTTGGTCTCTAGGATGTTCATCGCATCACTGAGCGCCCGCGCCGCCGCGCGACGACCATCCCAGGCGATGATCGCGCGGTCGTTGAAGTTTTCCACCGCGTGATCTTTGGGCACAACCAGCACGGGACGGCCGCTGCTCAGGGCTATCCTGTCGGGGTGCAAGTCCAGGTGATCCGGGTTATTCAGCGCATCTCGGCGCCCAATCACTGTGATATCAAATAAGCTGGAGTAGTCGGCAACCGCACTGTCGGGATCGCCGCGCTCGGCGATCCAGTGCAGCTTTTCAGCGGCGATGCTATCGCCCGTTATGCTGTAAAACTGCTGCTCTAGCTTATCGCGCTCATCCTTTTCAAACTCGGCAATCGCGCTGAAAATCGCCTTTGGCATCCAGGACTGGGCATTTTTTCCCGCCGGCGTCAGCTTGCACTGCGTCAAAATGCCGGTCAGGTGCGCGTCGTACTTCTGTTGCATCAAGACGGCCGCGCGCAGCGCAGCGACCGAGGAGTCCGTGCCGTTACAAGTTACCAGTATATTCTTAATACTCACAGCTATGCCCTCTCGTTAGTCTGTGACACCGGGCGCGACAATACCCTCTGCCACCCAAGTATCAAACACGCTGAGCGCCGCCTCGCAGAAGGCATCGTCGTTGATGTGCGCATCCAACTCAGTCTGCGCCACTTCTGAGCTGAGCTGGCGCGAAATCTCGTCGAGAAACACTGCCAGCGCCTTGGGCGCGTGCAGGTCTGCACCCTCGCGGTCCCACTCCTCAATGCCGCGCCGCGGCAGGAAGACGTGCACCGGCGCCTTGGCCGTGTTCAGCCTGGCAGCTATCTCCACCGCGGTTTCGCGACGTTGCTCGGCGTTGAGCACCACAGAACCGAGCAGACGGTTGTGGGCGTGGTAGTGATCGGGATTAAATTTCTCCGGCAGCGGCTGCCACTCGGGCAGGTCAACCAAGTCCATGCATCCGGGAGCCCACAATTGAGGAATGCCCTGCGCGCCCGCGCCGAGCATACGGCTGTCACCGGCGTTGATCGCCGAGCCGTGGACCCAGTTGGCCAGCTCCTGCGGCGCAAAGTCCATCACTGCGGCAAAAGCCCCTTGCTCGGCCAGCGACTCAAAGGCGCGCCCTCCCATACCGGTGGCGTGGAAGACCGCGACTTCGTAACCGCGCGCCTCGAGTGCGGGCTTTAGCGTCACCATATATTTGAGGCAGGACTTACCGAGGGATGTCATGCCGATCAGCGGCTTTTGTGTCTGTGGCGGCTCGACAGCCCGCGCCGCGCCGACTACGGCACCCGCCGCCTGACTGAGTGAGGACTTGCAGATTGAGTTCAAGCCGTAGAGCCCGCCGGCCCAGAGAATCATTTGAATATCCGCCGCCAGACGATCGGCGCCGATTAGCGGTGAAAAGGCCACCGTGGAGATGATGTACTTGGGCACTCCCATCGGCAGCGCTGCGGCGACATCCAGCGAGAGATCAGTTCCCATAGTGCCGCCCATCGAGATCACCGCCTCGAAATCCCCCGCTGCGAACAGTGACTTTGTTAGTGCTACTGCGCCCTGGGCCATCAATTGCATCGCCGAATTTTCATCGCCACTGGCGATCACATCGTCAATCGTCACCCCTGCGGCAGCGGCCACATCATGCTTGCTAATATCAACGCGCGCACTGGTCTCCCCAAGCACACTGATATCCATGGTCAGAGTGCTGGCGCCCTGGCTCTCGATGCGCTCGGCAAGGTAGTTCAGCTCATCTGTTTTCGTGTCGTAAGTGCCGACTACCAGCACGCGAACTTCTCTCATTGCTTCTCCCCCACTCAAAGTTGTATCCAGGCCGTCTTTAGCTCGGTGTACTTGTCGATGGCGTGCAGCGATTTATCGACCCCGTTGCCCGACTGCTTGTGCCCGCCCAGAGGTACTGTGATGTCGGCCCCGCCGTAAGTGTTGACGTGCACTACCCCCGCTTTCACCGCCTTGACTAAGCGGTGGGCGCGCGACAAATTCGCGGTCCAGAGCGCCGCCGCTAAGCCAAACTCGGTGCTGTTGGCAATCGCTATCGCCTGCTCTTCTGTATCGAAGGGAATCACCGCCAGGATAGGGCCGAAGGCCTCGCAGTTGGCGATATCCATCTCAGGATCGACCTCATCAAAAATAGTCGGCTGCATATAGCAGCCCCCAGAAACCTGATGCAGTGCCTCCCCGCCGGTCAGCAGCACAGCGCCCTGTTCTTTTGCGCGCGCCACAAAGGCCAAGTTGCGCTCGAGTTGTGCAGCATTGGCCACGCAGCCGATCTGCTGCTCCAGATCCAACGGATCACCGATCTTGAGCCCCTCTGCAATGGCCACCAACTGCTCGACAAACTCGCGGTGGATCGAGCGCTCGACCAGTATCTTAGAGCCCGCGATGCACACTTGCCCCGAGTTCCTGAAGATCCCCATGGCCGAGACCTGCGCCGCTTTTGCCAAATCTTCTGTGTCGGCAAAGACGATATTTGGCGACTTTCCGCCGAGCTCTAA
>JBMZCU010000311.1:0-4297 GCA_049613705.1 Pseudomonadales bacterium
GCGTCTTCCAAAATAGTGGACTCTTAGTAGTTTAGAGCCGCTTATTGTCGGGCGCGGCGTGGATTGTGTCAATACTGTATAGCGGCATAATTTACGCTGTATCAGCGCTTTATTTCCGGCGGTTATTGAAAAGCTCTCAGGCGTTAAAAAACAGCGTGTGACGAAGCGAGTTTTACGCTGCCGTTTTTACTTATAACCCGCATGCTTAGAACTGGTTAAGCATTGTTTTGCAGTAGTAGTAGCACCAGTTGTGAGCCGAAAAAACCGAGCATTAGCAGAGCGAAGCCGATGAGGGTGCCGCGCACTGCAATGTGGCCGCGCCAGCCGCGGAAGATACGGCCGCCGAGGAGGGTTGCGTAGACAAACCAAGCGCAAATAGAGAGCGCGCTCTTGTGGGCTAAGTGTTGTTCGAAAATGTCGTTGACAAAAATAAAGCCACTAATGAGTGCGGCGCACAGCAGTGCGAAGCCCGTCCAGAGCATCTCAAACAGTAAGCGCTCCATGGTTTGCAGCGGCGGAAGAGAATTTAAGAGGCTCTTGTGGTTGGCGAAGCCGCGTTTGAGAGTGTTGTTCTGATGTTGAAGCAATAGTGCTTGAAGGGTGGCTAGGGTGAAAATGCTATAGGCCAAAATCGAGAGCAGAATATGGATGATGACGCCGCTTTGGTAGTGTTTTGCACCGCTGTGATTTGGCAGTAACTGTAGCACGAGTAACAGTGCGGCCATTGGAAAAACGGCAATAAAGAGGTTGTCTACTTTTTGGCGTAAGCTGCTAAGTAGTAGTACGAGCGCGACTAGCCAGCTAATAAGTGAGCCGGTGGAGATGATGCCGAGGTGGATGCCGCCCTGGAAATGCAGTGTTTGTTGCAAGATAAATGTATGGCTGAGCACTGCGATGGCGCTGGCTATTTTGATCACAGTGGCGCGCTGCCAGAATGCCACTTGCTCGGCGCTGCGCATTTGGCGCAATTGAGCTATAGCGGCGCCTGCGTAAATCAGTGCTGTGAGTAAAATGGCGAACGTGATCATGGTCTCTCTCCTTGTGGCGGCGCTAGTGTGGCACAGATTGCTGTCGGTTGAAATATGAGGTGCCTGTCTTTCGCTGTGTGATGTATAATTAGCGACAATTTTTTCGTCCCCGTGTGTGCCTTGCCTAACACTCATGCCGATTTAGCTGTTTCAGTGTGATGGTTTTGGTGTGTGTTCGGTCCGTAACGGGGCGTGTAATAGACAAGAAGAGATTTTTGCGCAGCGAGCAAAAAAGTCTCATGAATTCAGAGGTTGGAAGCGCCATGTTTGACAGTTTATCCGATCGCCTCGCCGGTACCCTCAAAGCGGTTACTGGTCAGGCTAAGCTCACAGAAGACAATATAAAAGGGACGTTGCGCGAAGTGCGCATGGCGCTGTTGGAAGCGGATGTTGCGCTGCCAGTCGTCAAGGACTTTATCGCCGGTGTTAAAGAGCGTGCAGTGGGTGCAGAGGTAAGCGCCAGCCTCAAGCCCGGGCAAGTGTTCGTTAAGATTGTTAACGAAGAATTGATTCGCGTGATGGGTGAGGCGAACCAGTCGCTTAATCTGGCTGCTACGCCGCCAGCTATAGTGCTTATGGCAGGTCTTCAAGGGGCAGGTAAAACGACGACTGTTGCCAAGCTTTCCCGCTTGCTCAAAGAGCGCGAGAAGAAAAAAGTATTGGTCGTCTCTGCCGATGTCTACCGACCTGCGGCAATTAAGCAGTTGCAGACGCTGGCGGGTGAGGTCGGGGTTGAATTTTTCCCCTCACACGAACAGCAAAAGCCAATCGATATTGTTGAGGCCGCGCGCGAACATGCCAAGTTGCAGCATTTTGATGTACTGCTAGTTGATACCGCTGGTCGCTTAGCGGTCGATGGCGAGATGATGGATGAAATCAAGGCGCTTCATCAGGCGATTAATCCAGTTGAGACGCTGTTTGTTGTCGATGCAATGACGGGGCAGGATGCAGCTAACACTGCGCGTGCGTTTAATGAAGTGTTGCCGCTAACCGGTGTTGTGCTGACTAAGGCTGACGGTGATGCGCGCGGCGGTGCTGCGCTGTCTGTGCGCCATATCACTGGCAAACCAATTAAATTTATTGGTATGGGGGAGAAGACCGATCAGCTGGAGCCTTTCCATCCTGACCGCCTCGCCTCGCGGATTCTCGGTATGGGCGATATGCTCTCGCTGATCGAGGAAGCTGAGCGCAAAATTGATAAAAAGAAGGCTGAGAAGTTTGCCAAGAAAATCACTAAAGGGAAAAGCTTTGATCTCGAGGATTTTCGCGAACAGATCAAGCAGATGGATAACATGGGCGGTATGATGTCCATGATGGATAAACTGCCCGGCATGGGGCAGATGGTGCAGGCCGCTCAAGCTGCGCAGGCCGAGCAGGGCATGGGTAAGCTGGTTGTTATTATCAATTCGATGACCATGAAAGAGCGCCGCAACCCAGATATTATCAGCGGTTCGCGTAAGAAGCGTATTGCGATGGGCTCGGGCACTCAAATCCAAGATGTAAACCGCTTGCTTAAACAGCATAAGCAGATGGCTAAAATGATGAAAAAAGTCTCTGGTAAAGGTGGCATGTCGAAGGTGATGCGCGGAATGAAAGGCATGATGCCACCGGGTATGGGTGGTGGCGGCTTCCCTGGTATGCGCTAGGGGCGCCGATGCTGTCAGCAGCCGAGCTCTGATGTTACTAATCTTGTCAAAATAACTTCACTTTTGGTGGTATTGCACGTAGAATGCCGCCTCTGAATTTTACTCGGTGTATTGCCGGGTTGGGCTCACTGACATGTGGAGGCGTTCGCGCTTGAGCTGTGAGTGAGTATATTTAATGTCGGGCGATATCAAAACCCGCGCAACATAAAGGGATTATTTTATGGTCAGTATTCGTCTTTCTCGTGGCGGCGCTAAAAAGCGTCCGTTTTATCACATCAGTGTTTCTGATTCGCGCACTTCGCGCGATGGTCGCTTTATCGAGCGCGTAGGTTTCTTTAACCCTATCGCCAAAGGCCAAGAAGAGCGTCTTCGCGTCAGCCTTGAGCGTGTTGAGTACTGGATCAGCAAAGGTGCACAGCCTACTGATCGCGTAGCTCAGTTAATCAAAGAAGCTAAAAAAGCTGCTTAATACTGAGTTTAGGTCGATTGATGACGACGTATAAGACTGAAAATTTAACTATCCTGGGCCAGACGACGTCGGTCTACGGGGTGAAAGGCTGGGTGAAAGTTTACTCTCACACAGACCCTATGGATGGTATTCTCAACTACTCGCCTTGGCTGTTAAAGCGCAATGGGCAGTGGATTTCAGTCAAAGTTGAATCGGCAAAAAAACACGGTAAAGGGCTGATTGCCAAGCTGGAAAACGTAGATGATCGCGATGTTGCACGCGAATACTGTGGTCTCGATATCGCAGTGGAGCGCTCTTCGCTACCCGACCTCGATGAGGGCGAGTTCTACTGGAGCCAGTTGGTACAGCTAGCAGTTTATACGTTGTCCGATGAGTTGTTGGGCAAGGTTGATCACTTGATAGAGACAGGTGCTAACGATGTGTTAGTAGTGCGCGGTGACAGCGAAAGCATAGATCAGCGCGAGCGTTTAATACCCTATCTACCGGATCAAGTGATAAAGGAAATTAACTTAGAATCAGGTTATATGCGAGTCGATTGGGACTCCGAGTTTTAGCCTGTGTGGTTTGGCGTAGTATCGCTGTTTCCTGAAATGTTCGATGCCATAAAAGGCAGCGGAGTATCGGGAAGAGCAGTTAAAAACGGACTGATCGATATCAGTGTGTGGAATCCAAGGGATTTCACCACCGATAAGCATCGCACAGTGGATGATCGCCCCTTCGGAGGCGGCCCTGGTATGTTGATGAAAGTTCAGCCGTTGCAAGATGCGATAGCTGCGGCGAAAGCGGCAGCACCTGAAGGGGCAAAGGTTGTTTATATGTCACCTCAAGGGCGCAAGCTAAATCACAGTGTTGTGCAAGAGCTTGGATCAGAGTCCGCTCTGATTTTGGTTGCCGGGCGCTATGAAGGTATTGATGAGCGCTTGATTGAAACGGACATAGACATGGAAATCTCCCTTGGAGATTTTGTGTTGAGCGGTGGTGAGTTACCTGCGATGACCAGAGCATTGCCAACCTCGAAGGCGTCTTTTAAATCAGTAGCGCTTATGCTGGCAGTGAGTGTCTTCATTGCAATCTGTGCGCAAATTCAGCTTCCGATTGGCCCGGTTCCGATGACGATGCAGCCCTTTGCGATTTACTTGATTGGCTTGATGATG
>JBMZCU010000312.1:0-4244 GCA_049613705.1 Pseudomonadales bacterium
ACGTGAATCGGGTTGTTGTCGCCGCTGAGGGTTGCAAACAGCTCGACATCTTCGCCGCTGATGGTTTTTTCCAGTGAGGCACTCATGCCCACTTCGAGATCTTCAAGGTAGTAACCGTGTAGGGAATCGCTCAATGCTGTGTCCTCGTGATAAGTGTTGGCGCGTATTGTAACAGCTTCTGCGCTCAGTTAACGGCGTAGCAGTTCAACGGCTGTAGTTTTGCGCGAAGAGCGCGCTCAACCTGTTCAATCAAGAGATGAATGACTTTAATGTGCATCTCCTGAATGCAAGCCGCGTCATCGCTTATGCCGACTCAGGTGTCTGTCTCGCAGGGCTTGCTCAGTGTCCAGTTTACCTGTGTTGTCAGGCCATCGCGTTTTAGCTGCTGTAGTTTTGCGGGAAGAGTGCGCGCTCAACTTGTTCAATCAAGATGTGAATGACCTTGATATGCATCTCCTGGATGCGGTCTGCGTAATCGCTTGCGCCGACTGAGATATCGATGTCGCAAATCTCACCTAGGGCCGATCCTGTCTTACCTGTTAGGCCGATCACCAAAATACCGTTTTCGCGGGCATACTGCGCCGCTTTGATCACATTTTTACTGCTGCCGCTGGTGCTGATCGCCAATAGGCAGTCGCCCTGCTTGGCACAGGCCTCCAGATAGCGCGAAAAAATATACTCGTAGCCAAAGTCGTTGGCCACGCAGGTGATGTGCCCAGGATCGCTGATAGCGGTGGCCGACAGTGCCGGGCGGCTGTTGCGATAGCGCCCGGACAGCTCTTCAGCGAAATGCATCGCATCGCTCATCGAGCCACCGTTGCCGCAGCTGTAGATGCTGTTACCGGCGCGCAAGCGCTCGATCAAAAGCTGTGAGGCACGTTCGAGTTGCGCTGTATTTGCCGCTGTATTGATAAAGTTGTCGAGCATGGCCCGGCTCTGCTCAAGCGCTTCACTGATAGTGGATGTCACTTTAGTTTCCCTGTGTATAGTGCGTTTAAACAGCGCAGTAAACCACGATTACCGATGGAGTAAAAGTGCTTTGCCAAGCGCGTAGCCGCTAGAAGATCAGCTCGCTGTTCAACAACTGCTGCGGATCTAAGCAAGCTTTGAGGCGTTTCATCAGGGCGATTTCCCCCTCGCTCTTAGAGATCGCCAAGTGCGCCTTTTTGTCAGTCCCTATACCGTGCTCTGCAGAGACGGAGCCGCCAAACTTGCCAAGTGCGCGATAGACAATTTCTTTGACGCTCGCCAGCTCTTCTTCACGCCCCGCGGGGAGATTGATCGAGAGGTGCAAATTGTTGTCGCCCAGGTGGCCAAAGGGCATCACCACGGCGTGGGGATGTAGTGCGCAGACCTCGCGCTCGACACTGGCTAAGTACGCGGGAATGTCCTGCACCTTGAGTCCGAGGTCGAAGTGCGCGGTTGGGCCGCCGCTCATCAGCGCTTCAATGTCCTCGCGCATCTCCCAGATCTGGCGGCGCTCCCTGCTCGAGTTGGCGATCACGGCATCCAGTACCTGCTCGGCATCCAGCGTTTCCTCGAGCACGCTTAAAAATTGCTGGCGATCCGCGTCTCCCTCGCCCAGGGATTCGAGAATCACATAGATAGGATAGTCGGCAGTCAGCGGTGGGTTTTCCGGGCAGTGCTTGTCTGTAACGCGTTGGTAGAAGGCGGGCCACATCACCTCAAAGGCGCAGACTCTGCCGCTGAGTTTGCGCTCCAGGCGGTGTAATAGCTTCACACTGGCTTCAAAAGAGGGCAGGGCGAGCAGCGCGGTATTGAGGTCCGGGCTGTTAAAGCGCAGGCGCAAGGTGACCCGGGTGACTATGCCCAGTGTGCCCTCGGCGCCGATAAACAGTTGCTTTAAGTCGTAGCCGGTGTTGTTTTTGATCAACCCCTGCAGCATGTTGACGATCTCGCCGTCCGGCAGCACCACTTCAATCCCCAGCACTTGCTCGCGCATCATGCCAAAGCGGATTACGTTGAGTCCACCGGCGTTCGTGCTGATGGCACCACCCAAGGTTGCACTGCCGCGCGCGCCTAAATCCAGCGCAAAGAACAGATCGCACTGCGCGGCGGCTTCTTGGATGCTTTGAAGTGTGCAGCCAGCGCCTGCGGTTAAGGTACGATTGTCCTGATCCAGAGACTCGATAATGTTGAGCCGCTCAAGTGAAATGACCAGTGTCTGAGCATCGGCTTGAATCGCCCCGACCAGCCCAGTGCGCCCGCCGTGGACCACCATTTTGATATTGTGTGCGGCGCACAATTTGACGAGTTCGCTCACTTGCGCTGTATCTTTTGGTCTGGCGATGGCCGCAGCTTGGCAAGGCACATCGAGCCCCCAGCGTATACTGCGCGCGTGGACATCATCTCCAGTAAGTAGGTGCGATATACCTAGTAACTCTCTACATAAATCCAAAAAAACGTGCATAAAACCCATCCTTAGCGCGACGATAAAAGGCTGTGTTATAGCAATGCTAACCTGTGCGTGCAATGGATTATTGACGGCGGTGAGTATTCATTCGTGCACTGGGCTAGGTACTGTGCCTGTGAACGGTATTTACCGTTATGGTGTGTTGCAGATTTGCCTATCGTCACTAGATGAACGGCTGTTGCTCAGCAGCTTAGATAGGTGCGTAACATAGGTGTTATATATGCAAGCGCTGTGTGATAGATCCTAAGAAAAAGTGCTAATTTACCCGAGCCAAGCGTAGGGCCTTATTGCTTTTATATTAGATTTCAACGATTTAATGATTGAGCCGGTGATTGCACAGCCTCGGTCCAAGGATCTGAAGGTGGGGATCGCAACAGGCCGTGCTATAACAGAACTGAGGCAAGGGCGAAGATGTTGCCCTGCTTGTGCTGTAGATGTAAGTGAATAAGTCAAAACGCGGTGGGTGTCATACCCGCGGTGACTGTTTACGGAATCTATGCCGTATCCGCAGGCAAGTGAGATGACTTATTGATGAGATAACCTGTTGAGCTAACAAGGAGAATCTTATGTCAGATCAAGAGAGCCAGCCGGCACTAAACGCTGAAGAGCAGCGCGAAAACTACTGTTCACTCCCAGAGGTTCCACCGCGTGATTTAGCGCATATCAGCGATCCTCATCGCCAGGGGATGATTGCCAAGCTCGATCGCACATGGATGAATGGAACAACCTTGAGTTACTACTTTTTTGAAAGCCCTTCGCACTGGCGTGGCAATGAGCTGCAGAGAGACGCTGTGCGCCGTGCGTTTGATATCTGGAAAAGTGTCGGGATTGGTCTTAATTTTGTCGAGGTGCAGAGAGCTGAAGAGGCGACTGTGCGTATTGGTTTTAATTGGGGCGAAGGGTCTTGGTCCTACGTCGGTCGAGATTGCATCGATCAAGTGCCCAGCGTAAGTAAGCGCACGACTAACTTCGGTTGGGACCTAACCACAGTGCACGGTAGGAATACGGCACTACACGAGTTGGGACACGTGTTGGGGTTGCCACATGAGCACCAAAACCCCAAAGCGGGCATTATCTGGGATGAAGAGGCGGTGTATCGCAATTTTGCAGAGCCGCCGAATCGCTGGAGTCGGCGCAAGACTAAACATAATATTTTACGCAAAATTTCCGAGCATGCGGTTGATGGTTCAGCTTGGGACAAAAATTCCATTATGCACTACGCTTTCAAAGCGGGTCTGATCAGTGAGCCGGTCATTTATCGCACTGAACCGCTACAGCCTAGTGATGGTTTGTCTGATATAGATAAGTTGAGTATTCGCGAGCTCTACCCACCTCTTGGTCCAACCGAGCGGGCGCTGATTGCGCTCCAATCTCAAACGCTGGATATAAAACCCGGTGAACAGTTGGATTTTGTGATCGAGCCTGTGCTCAGTCGCAAATATACCCTGCAGACCTTTGGCGATATGGATAGCATAGTGGTCCTCTTTGAGGAGCGTAATGGCAACCAAGAATTTATTGCCGGTGACGACGACAGCGGTGAGAACTTTAATGCCAAGATCGTCTTGCGCTTACACCGCGGCCGCAAATATATTGCAAAAGTCAGGTTGTTTCACGCCCAGAGTGAAGGTGCAGGTTCGATTATGCTGATTTAGAGAGTTGCGCGCGCAGTGCGGCTGCACTGCGCGACCTGTTAAAAAAACACAAAGTAAGGTAATTTATCAGGACAGGAAGAATTCCTGTATGAAATCAGTTGTTGGAAAAGGACAATTCACTCGCTGACGACACATCAACTGTCAGAGGATGTTCTCAC
>JBMZCU010000313.1:0-4239 GCA_049613705.1 Pseudomonadales bacterium
GGCTGCGAGTGATTCACTCCACGTGGAAATGCCCGACCACTGGGAGCAAGCGGTCGATACGCGCTGGCAACTGATCTGGCAAAACGATGAGTTAATGGCGCTGTTTAAACCCGCACCACTGGCGGTAAGTCGCACCACGCGTAACTTGCACGACACGCTCATCGCACGCGTTCGCCGCGAAACACCCTACCCCGAAGCTCAATTACTGCACCGCCTAGACATAGAGACATCCGGCTTAATTCTCGTGGCTAAAAACAGCGCGAGTGATCGCAAGTGGAAACCACAACTCAAGCAGTTGATTACACGTAAAATTTACCACGCTATTGTCGGCGGGGTACCCACCTGGGAAACACAGTCTCTTCAATGTGAGCTGGCCGAGCGCGAAGACAGCGAAATACGTTGCAAGATGCACGTAGTACAAGACGACGGTGCACAATATCGCAAGCCTAAACACAGCCACACTCAGTTTAATCTACTCGCTAGCAGGCAAGGCAGATCACTCGTCGAATGCGCGCTATTTAGCGGTCGTAAACACCAAATTCGCGCGCACTTGGCACATCTTGGTCACCCCATTGTCGGCGACAAAATATACAGCTTCGATGGTACTTATTTTCTCAAGCGCTGGCACAGTGAGAGCGGACTCAGCAGCGACGATTACCGAATGCTCGGCAGTGAAAATCACCAGCTGCGTGCCGTTGGGCTTACCCTTGAAATTGAAGGGGCGTCTATCGAGCTTGAGTGCCCGGGACTAAAGTTGGATCACATCGACCCTGCTTAAAACCCACAAAGAATACAGGCTGTCTTTTAAATACTTGACTTTTCAGGCATTTAAGCAGTAAATCGCGGTATTTAAGCTACCCTGAGGTCTCTGTGAACAGCACCCAACAGACAAGTTCTCACTTTCAGCTAGGCCTACTTTTTGCCACCACTGCGGTGGTATTTTGGGGAGTGCTGCCGATCGCACTCAAACTCTCGAGTGCGTTTATCGACCCGGTGAGCTTGACCTGGTTTCGCTTTTTTACTGCCTTTGTAATCAGCGTAGTCATACAGTATTTGGGGGGCCGCCTGCTACAGTTTAAGCAACTCGAACGCCTCGATTGGATAAAACTCACCTTGGCAGCGCTGTGCTCTGTGAGCAACTACGTCACTTTTGTCTACTGCCTCGAATATCTGGCGCCAGGGCCTGCGCAATTAAACTTTCAAACTGCGCCCTTCTTCCTCGCCTTTGGCGGTGCGCTGTTTTTTAAAGAGCGCCTGTCTGCACTGCAAATGAGCTGCTTCGCTACATTAGCGTTGGGAATGCTCATGTTTTTCAACCCCTATCTCAGTGCTTCGGACCAACCGTGGCAGCGCGTGCTAATAGGTGTCGCACTCGTGCAGTTCTCGGCCCTGTCCTGGGTCTGCTACGCACTGCTGCAAAAATCCTTGATCGCCAAACTCTCGCCCGCCAATATTCTGCTCTACATCTACGGCGCAGGCCTATTCATGATGCTGCCCTTCGTCGAGTTTACCCACTTCGCTGTCATGAGTGGCGAGCAGTGGGTCATCGCGCTGTTCTGCGCATTTAATACCTTGATCGCCTACGGCAGCTTCGCCCAGTCGATGAAGTACTGGCCGACAGCACAAGTGGGCGCAACCGTCGCCCTGACTCCGATTTTCAGTTTCTTGAGCAGTGCGGTGATTGTCGAGCTCGGATGGTGGCAGGGCATCATTGAAAGCCCACCAATCACAACACTGGCCTACCTAGGCATTGCACTGGTTATCCTCAGTGTGCTGTGCGTGCAGCTACAGCCGCTGTGGAATAGACGTAACAAAGCTAAAAAAAGCGGTGCGCTAGATGGCTAAACCTAACAAAAAGGGCCCGACAAAAACCGTCGATATATTCTGCGCCAAGTGCAGGACTCAGCTCTACAAGTATCGAAAGGGCGGAAAAGGCGCGCTGGTTAAATGCTTTAAGGAACGTATCAGCGAGGATTACACCCAGCATCCATGTCACTGCCCGCAGTGCGGGGCCGAATTTGCCAGAGATACACTTGTGCGCGGGACACCTGCCTTTAAAATCATCGGCGGCAAGGTTCTGGTGAAGTGAGCGCCGCCATCTATGGTGGCGCTTAATGTAAATGGATTAAGCACTCGCTTCGCAGATAGCGAGGTACTGTGCAGCAACCGTCTCCATCCCCTGCTCGATACACTCTATCGTCAAAACGTGACCGATTGAAACCTCGAGGATATTCGGGATAGTTAAAAATTTGGCCAAGTTCTGCAGATCCAAATCGTGGCCCGCATTAACTTCGATACCCAATTCTGTCGCTCGGGTAACCGCTGCCTGATACTTAGCGTAGACAGCCGCATGTTCTTCGCTGTGATAAGTCGCGGCAAATTCTTCAGTGTAAAATTCGACCCGATCACATCCCGATTGCGCGGCCAGCTCGACTGCTTCAACGTCCGGGTCGAGGAAAATTGCAGCGCGAATACCCGCCGCTTTAAGCCGTGCACAGCTCTTTTGTACCTGCGCCATATCGCGCGTTAGGTCCCAGCCGTGATCCGATGTTAGCTGTCCCGGTGCATCGGGCACTAAGGTGCACTGTGTCGGGGCAATACCTTCGACCATCTGCATAAAATCTTCACCGGGATAACCTTCGATATTGTATTCCACTTCGCGGTTATCGCGCAGCAAGTCACCCAAATCATGGGCATCTTGCATCGTAATATGACGCTCGTCCTGACGCGGATGAACGGTGATGCCGTGTGCGCCCAGCGCGATAAACTTGTTGGCAAAATTGACAACGTTAGGGAAATCTCTGCCTCGAGAGTTGCGCAGCAGGGCGATTTTGTTCAAGTTAACACTGAGCTTAGTCAATTTATTTCTCGCTATAACAGATTGAGGGGCGCGCATAAAAAGATCACAGTGCGCAACACCTCGGTTTTGATCGTTGAGCACGGATACTAGCAAAGACTTGCCCTGTACAACACCTAGAACGCGGATTTAACGGCACTTAAGCCTTCACCGCACACTTTTCGCTGCCAATTAAGATAGCTTGAACCAGCCAGAAGCGCCCTCCAGTGCTACAAGTATTGCAACAGATAAGTGCTCTAACAGCTTCTTTAACTCGCCAAGAGCGATACTATGTGCTCGCTGATAAAGTCTATGCGCGCCGCTCGCTGGGCACTGCGGCGCATCGATAGAAACAAAGCTTCCTCACAGGGAACCGCCAGCGGCTGCACCGCAATGTGCTCGCCCCCGGCAAAGGCTTGCACGGCACGCGCTGGTAATACGGTAAAACCCAGTCCCATAGCAACAGGCTCTAGCAGCAGTGAAATCTGATTGGAAAACCCAGCACATTTAAATTGCTTTACGCTTTGAAATTCGGGGAAATTAGCCCCCAGCAATAAGCTAGCGTGATAGGCACCGTCTGGGTGATCAATAAAACCCAGTGCCTTTAATTGGGCCCAGCTTGTAACCTCAGTATCACGCGATGTAACCAGATACAGCGGTTCAGTGCCCAGAGAGCGCTCTTGAACATCTTCGATACCCGTAGGCTGTGTTGTCAGTGCAATATCCACGCTACCGGCTTGCAGCTGCTGTGATATCTGTACGTTAGGCGCAAAGCGATAGTCCATCGCAAGTCCCCGATAGCGCTGCTGCAACGCG
The DNA here is from genome assembly GCA_049613705.1 of Pseudomonadales bacterium. GTDB lineage: Bacteria > Pseudomonadota > Gammaproteobacteria > Pseudomonadales > Balneatricaceae > Rs1. Next base: position 3,653 of record JBMZCU010000313.1, read on the forward strand.
AGCAACTGCGGATAGAGCAGCAATCCCACGCTGCCGGGAGACATAATACACACCTTGCCCTCGTGCGCGCTGTCAGTGTAAAAACGCCGCTCAAGTTGCTCTAGATGCGTCAAAATTTGCTGAGCTTCTGGCAAAAATTCACGCCCGCTGGGGGTCAATCTAAAGCCACCTTCACGCTCAACCAACTGCTGTTTGAGTTGCAGCTCAAGTTTGCGAATATGCTGACTCACCCCAGACTGTGTCATGTGTAGTGCGCAGGCGGTGCGGGTAAAATGGCCTAATTCAGCCAAAGTGCAAAACGTCTGTAAGTGTTGTGGATTTAACATGTCATTACAAATAGTTATCAAATTAATAATTAATGATAATTTCTTATTATGATAATAACAATCTAAAGTGGCCACACCCCTTTAGGAGATCGCCCAAGATGCAACAGATGACACCCTACCCACGCAGTTTTTCTCATATTGGCATTTCTGTCCCCGATCTAGAAGCCGCAGTAAAGTTTTATACCGAAGTGCTCGGTTGGTACTTAATTATGAAACCAACAGAAATTGTTGAAGATGATTCTGCAATCGGCGAAATGTGTA
>JBMZCU010000314.1:0-4201 GCA_049613705.1 Pseudomonadales bacterium
CCGGGTACTCGGCGCGGCGCGCATCGAAGGTATCCAAAATCATGTTCTTGAGTTTCTTGCCGTCCGCGCCTTTCTTGAGCACGTAGTTTTGATGCAGCACGTGGCAGAAGAGGTGGCCGTAGTAGTATTTCACTGCAATTTGCGCTTCGATTTCAGCCGGCAGTTGCTCGTACCACTGCTCCTCGTTGCGGCGCAGTGCTACGTCAATGGTCATCAGTGAGCCGTGTTGCGCCGCGTGCAGGCCATGGTAGCGCCCGATAGCACCGCCGGTGACGAAGCGGTGCAAGATCGCCTTGTCACCCTCTTCTTTGGTGCACTCGAAGTAGCTGCCCTCGTGGGTTTTAAAGAACTCAGTGAGGTAGCTGCGCGCCTCGTCGACCCCTGTGCCACTCATTTCGAGAATCCAGTGGTGGGCGTAGTCGTCGCGGTACTGCTCCATGCGCTTGGGCAAGTGGTTGGGCCACAGGTAGCTCAGTGCCTGCATCATGCGATCGGAAAATTTGCTCGGCAGAAAGCTGAGTTTATCGGCCCAGCGATCGACCGTGCGCTTTAGGCCAAACAGCTTGGGAATGTACTTCGAGCCCAACTTGTCGATCACCACGAAAGTGTCTTTGCCGTAGCGCTTGGAGACGTCGTAGCACGCGCGGTCCAGGTACTCGCCAGAGACGGGCAAGGTTTCAAAGGTACTCAGAATATCGCGGCGCATCTGTCCGAGAACGGCCGGATCGTTAGTGCCTATGTAGAAGACCTGCTGTTTTTCAGGAATCGCAAAGGTATCTAGGCGCACCGCAAACACCGCCAGCTTACCCGCACAGCCTGAGGCTTCGTGCAGGCGGCGCTTGTCATTGTTAAAGCGCGAGGGGGTATCGGCATCGACATCGCGCACCCGCGCCTGGTAGGCGTTGTCTGACGCTAGCTTGTCGGGGTGTTGAATGTCACTGTCGCTGTAATTTTGCTGTTGCAGGTTGTCGAGGATCTGCTCTGGAGTATCGCCCAAGTTAATGCCTAAGTTGTTGACCAGCTCGAGCTGGCCGTCGGCGCTGATCTGGGCGAACAGCGAGAGCTCAGTGTAGGCCGGGCCACGCTGCACCAGTGCGCCGCCTGAGTTGTTGCAGATACCGCCGACAATCGAGGCACCGATACACGAGGAGCCGATCACCGAGTGCGGCTCGCGGCCAAACGGTGCCAGGCGCTCTTCCAAGCCGAACAGGGTGCTGCCTGGCAAGGCGACAATTTGCTTGGCCTCATCGATCAATTGGATTTGATCGATGCGCATCGTGCTGATGATCACAATAGGGCGATCGTAGTCGTTACCGTTGGGAGTTGAGCCCCCAGTGAGCCCGGTGTTGGCCGCCTGCATGATGATGGCCACATCCGCGGCGACACAGGCTTTGAGCAGCTGCCAGACTTCATTTAAAGAGCCCGGCTTAGCCACTGCGAGCGCTTCCCCAGAGCCCAGGCGAAAGCCCTTGCTGTAGGGGATTATTTTACCGGGGTCGGTCAGCAGGTAGCTGTCGCCGACGGCACGTTTTAGTTGCGCGATAAGATCGTTGTGAGATGCAGCAGTGGCCATAGTGAGTACTCTTAGCTCATGAAAAACGACCGCTAGTTTACCCAAATCGACAGCATTAAACGAGCGCCATTTGCAGGGGTTTTCACGTTCTAGCGCGTTCTAGCGGGACATCCAGCGATGCTTTGATGCTTGTCATTAGCTACTATAGTGGCCACTTAAGTGGCAACCTAGCTAAGGAGGTTAAAGCATGAGATCAGTATGGGCAGTAGCAGCGACATTGCTGGTGAGCATTGGCACACTACCAGCCTACAGCGCGGACCCTGCAGCGCAAAACAGCGACGCCGTAAAGCGGGAGCAGTTAGAGCAGAGTTTGGTGCAGCGTTTAGAAGAGAGCTTAGCGAAGAGTTTAGCGCACTGGCAAAACGCAAAGCGGGAGTTCGGCGCAGATTATCAGTACGCCATAAGCTTTAGCAGCTGGGCGGGATTTAGCCATCGCACCGATATCATCGTGCGCGGCGACAAAGTCGTAGAGCGCCGTTTTAGCACAGTCAATGATACAGCAAACACCCGGCGCAACTGGGTTGAGCGCACTGGCGAGATCGGCCAGCACAGCGAGGGGGCGCCAGCGTTGAAGCTTGAGCAACTCTACCAAAAGTGCGAGCGCGAAGTGTTAAGTGTCGCAGGCTCATCCCGCTATCTGCGTGTTGATGGTAGGCAGCTATTGCGCCAGTGCGTTTATATTCCCGATAACTGTGCCGATGATTGCACCTTCGGCATCGAAATTTCAGACTTGCAGTTCGCCAATGAGGAGGTGAAGTGAAAATAGGACAGATCAGCGCTCAGACCGGGCTAAGTGCACACACTATCCGCTACTACGAAAAGCGCGGCCTGATCGCCGTCGCCAGCAAAGACAGCAGTGGCCACCGCGCCTACAGCACCGATGATTTAGAGCTACTCAACTGGATCGGCTGCATGAAGAAATCCGGCATGTCGCTGGCCAGGATTCAGCAGTACGTCGAGGCCAGCGCCAGCGGTGATCGCAGCACCGCTTGTGCGATGCTCGAAGAGCACTTAGTGCGCCTTGAACAGCAGCGCAAGGATATAGAACACTACATAGAGGTGACCGCGCACAAAATAACCTCGCTGTCGGCAACAAACGCAACGGCCAAGAAAACGCAAAAAGCCTCTTGACTTAGAGCATACTCTAACTTGCTAGCATGGCTCTCGAACTAGGACGGTGTGAACAGATCCTATCTGGCTCTGGCTTATAGATCGGGTAGTTGTAAGGCAATAGTTTGGTTAGGGTTGATTGCTCAGCGAAACTCATCAGCTTCGAAAGCGACGATGTTCTGTAAGCCCCAAAGGGCAAACACTAAAACGGCTATCTGCTTTGTCAGCCAGCTTGCAAAGGGCTCAGACCATTCACTGCACTGGCTTTCGCGCATCTAACCGTTTTATTGGCCGCAGGGCACAGACGAGACCTATTCGTACCTTCCTCAAAACCACTTCGTTTTAGGAGAGCAATATGAAGATTGAAGTAGCGATAGTAGAGGCCTTTGTCGACGGCGAGCGCGGCGGTAATCCCGCCGGTGTGGTATTGGATGCAGACCGCCTGGATCGCGAGCAAAAGCTCAGCGTGGCCGCAGCAGTTGGCCTCTCAGAGACGGCCTTTGTCGGCCGCTCGGAGATCGCCGAGCACAAGCTGGACTTTTTCACCCCCACCCGCCAAATCGCCCACTGCGGCCACGCCACAGTGGCAGCTTTCAGTTACTTGGCACAAGCGGGCAAGGTCGCAAGTAACGACAGCTCAAAGGAGACCATAGACGGCACCCGCCAGATCGCGATGCGCGGCGAGCGTGCCTTCATGCAGCAACTGGCACCCACATATAGCACACCAGAGCCCGCAGACTTCGCTGCGATACTTGGCTTGAACGCAGCGCAGCTGCTGGGCGAACCCTGGATAGTCAACACAGGCAACAGCTTCTTGCTGATCGAAGTCAACAGCCCCGAGAGCTTGGCTGCGGTACAGCCAGACCTCGAGACCATAGAGCAGCTCAGCGAGTGCTACGACCTGATCGGCTTTTACGTCTTCACCCGCCACAGCAATGTCCCAGGCCGCGACGCCTCCACCCGCATGTTCGCCCCGCGCTACGGCATCACAGAGGAAGCCGCCACCGGCATGGCTGCAGGCCCACTGGCTTGTTTGCTTTTCGATAAGTTGGGCATTGACTCGCCGACATTACAGATAGAGCAGGGCTACGCCATGATCCCTACCTCACCGAGTTGCATCACAGTCGAGCTAGCGCTCGAAAACGGTGAGATTCAGAGTTTGTTGGCAGGGGGACTGGCGAGAGTGGCTGAGGTTAGGACGGTGGAAATTTAAGGAAAAGGGAGTTGAAGAGAAGGGGAGGCAGTGCTTCCCCTTTTTAGTTTTATCAGGTGTTGTAAGCAGGCTCTACAGTCTTAAATAGTGGCGAAAGGGAAGTAGGTTAGCCATGATTTTTTCAAAAGCTGTAGCTTTCGGGCGACTATTTAATACTTGATTACACTGGTGTTCTATTTATGCGATTAGGCCAAAGGCAAATAATAAAAAACTTCTTATAAAACAGTTGTTAACTTGAGTTTTTTGAGTGAGTAGGGCATTGTTGTTTTCACTATTCGCTAAGGAAAACTCTAGCAATAAGTAAG
>JBMZCU010000315.1:0-4154 GCA_049613705.1 Pseudomonadales bacterium
TCTGCGCCTGCGCTGGACAAAGAAACGCTGGAGAAAAAGAACAAGACGACGTTGTACGCAGGACCTGTTGTACGCACGTTGGCGCGCGAGTTCGGTGTAGATTTAACTCTAGTGCGCGGCAGTGGTAATCGTGGACGCATTCTCAAAGAAGATGTGCAGTCCTACGTCAAGAAACAGTTAGTCAAAGCTGCTGCAGCACCCTCGCAAAGTGCAGCACCAGTGGCCTCTGGCAGCGGTATACCTGCGGTTCCCGAAATCGATTTCAGCCAGTTTGGCGAAATCGAGATGGAGAAATTGAGCAAGGTTGCCCGCGTTACCCGCGATAACATGGCACGCGCTTGGCTCAATGTGCCTCACGTCACTCAGTTTGACGAAGCGGATATCACAGACCTGGAAGCATTTCGCAAGCAGATGAAAGAAGAGGCGGCGCGCGCCGGTGTCAAGTTGACGCCTATGCCTTTCATCATTAAGGCGGTGGCCAAAGCGCTGCGCGAGCATCCACGCTTTAATGCCTCGCTGCATGCAGATGGTCAGCACCTGGTGCTCAAGAAGTACGTCAATGTTGGCATCGCGGTAGATACGCCAAATGGTTTGATGGTCCCTGTGATCAAAGATGCGGATAAAAAATCGCTCTATGAGTTGGCCAATGAAACGATCGAGCTGGCAGGCAAGGCGAAAGATCGTAAGCTCAAACCCAATGAAATGCAGGGTGCTTGCTTTACCATTTCCAGCTTGGGTGGTATTGGCGGCACAGGCTTTACGCCTATCGTCAACACTCCGGAAGTGGCGATTCTCGGTATTTCTAAAGCCGATATCAAGCCGCGTTGGAACGGCAGTGAATTCGAGCCGCGTCAAATGCTGCCTCTGTGCTTATCCTACGATCACCGCGCAATTAACGGTGGCGATGCTGGGCGCTTTATGACCTACCTCAACGCCTTGTTGAGCGACATCCGTCGTATGACACTGTAAACTAGGTGTCTGTTGAGAAAAGAGCACTTAGGTGCTCTTTTTTTTGCCTCTTTTTTTACCTTTTAGAGACTTCGTATGCATACCGTTATTCTAGCAGGCGGCAGTGGTACCCGTTTGTGGCCGCTCTCGCGTGAACAACACCCTAAGCAGTTTTTGGCGCTCAACGGCTCACAGACGCTGTTGCAGCAAAGTGTGCTGCGCGCGCCCGAGCGCGAGAGTGTCACTGTAGTATGTGCGCAGGAGCAGCGTTTTACCTGTGCGCAGCAGTTGTTAGATATCGGTGTGCGAGCGCAGATCGTACTGGAGAGCGAAGCGAAGAATACCGCGCCTGCACTGGCCCTTGCCGCACTTTCGCTGCGTCTGCGTGAGGGAAGTGAGGCGCTGATGCTTGTGCTGCCGGCTGATCATGCCATTGATGACATTGAAGTGTTTAAGCAAGCTATTGCCCGCTCTGTTCAGAGCGCAAGTGACGGCGCTGTTGTATGCTTTGGTGCCGCGCCGGACAGTGCCCACACCGGTTACGGCTATCTCAAGTGCCCGTCTGATTTGTTGAGAGATTCAAATGCTGTGATGCGCTTATTGGGTTTTGAAGAGAAGCCCAGTGCTCAGCGCGCCGCCCAGTTGTTGCATGAGAACAGCGGTGGACACGGTGCTAGTTGGTTGTGGAACTGCGGTATTTATCTGCTGCGGGTCGATACGTATTTAAGCTTGTTGCAACAACATGCATCGCAGGTGTTAAGCGCCTGCGAGTTGGCGATGGCGGGGGCAGTTGAAGATTGCGATTTTATTCGTCCCTGTGCCAGTGCACTCTCACAGTCGCCGTCCATTTCTATTGACTATGCGGTTATGGAGCCCCATCTTGCGTCGCCAGCAGCCAATGCGTGTGTCACGGTTTTAGGTTGTCCCTGGAGTGATCTTGGGAGTTGGTCGGCACTCTCTGAGTTGGGTTCGGTTGATGAGCGCGGTAATCGGCTGCGCGGCGATGTGATGAGCGTCGACACTGACAATTGCTATGTGATGGCTGAGCAGCGGCTAATTGCAACTGTTGGGGTGCGCGATCTAATTGTGATTGATACGCCAGATGCACTCTTAGTTGCCGATCGCGCGTCTTGCCAAGCAGTGAGTCGTGTGGTGGCAGAGCTTAAGCGCTCCGGGCGGGTGGAGGCGCAACACCAGCGCAAGGTCTATCGCCCCTGGGGGAGTTTCGAGCTGCTAAAAGATGCGGCGGGCTTCAGCGTAAAGCATTTGAGTCTCAACCCCGGCGCGAGTATTTCCCTGCAGCGCCATCGCCACCGCGCCGAACACTGGGTGCTGGTGTCGGGGCGTGCGCAAGTGCAAAAAGCGCAGCGCTGTTTTGAGTTGCTACAGAATCAATCTGTTTATATCGCACCTGGTGAGATACACAGATTGTCTAATCCGACGACACAAGTGCTCGAACTGATTGAGGTGCAGACCGGTGAGATCCTCAGCGAATCTGATATCGAGCGCCTAGCTGATGATTACGGCCGATAACGGTGGAAGGCTGCACTGCAGCTAAGCCTTAGAGGCACGCACACTTGGTGCGCCTCCCACTTCACTGACCGCGCTAAAAGTACTTAAAGTTCAACTGCAGCTGAAACGTTGCCACGCTCGCTTCGTCGCCGAAGGGCAGTATGCCGATATTAATCTTTACAGCATTGTGCCCAAGGGTAAGGCTAGGTAAGAGGATAGCCGGCACGTCGGTGCGGTTTTCGTAGCCGCTGATCAGAAAGACATTGAGGCCCGGTGCGATTGTCCAGTCGCCAAAGTAGTAGTCTTTGTGTAAGTGTATGCCTGCGTAGACGCTGTCTCTGTGATAGCTGTTTTCAAAGCCGCCCACACGGATATCTAAATGATCGCGATAAGCGTAGCTGACGCCTAATCCTGGATTGGTTTCGTTGTAGGTATGTCGAGTGCCGTTTTCTAGGTAAGTGCTTTTACTGTGCTTGGAGAAGCCGTTGAGGTCGAGTGTGAATTCGCCTTGCTCCATAGCGAGAGCACTGTGGGAAAATACTGTGCTTAAGGCCGAGATTAAAATGTACTTTTTCATTCCCTTCACTCCAGTAGTGAACTCTACTTAAGTATAGACTCAATCGTCAGGGAAATAGGCTTTGCGGTGAAAAATTGCCAGCAGCAGCGCTGCTGGCGTGAGACTCAGCGATTGCGCTGAATAATGCCCATCATTTTGTAAGTCAGTAGAGAGGCCGCGAAATCGTAGGCGTGAAAGCCCTCGATGGGAGCAAACTCTGTGACATCAAAGCCGATCACTTCGCGCTGTTTGACCACAGATTCGAACAGGTTGAGGGTTTGGTACCAGCCCAGACCACCGGGTACTGGTGTGCCAGTCGACGGGAAGACCGAGGGGTCCATGCCATCGATATCTAAGGTGAAAAAGACCTTTTGCGGGAAGTCTTCCGGCAGTTCTATGCTCTGTACATTATTAGGCACGAGATCATCGGCATCGCGATAGTAGACACCGTGCGCTTTGCGTACCTCAATCTCCTCCTCGCAGTAGGCGCGGATACCCAGTTGATACAGCGGTATGCCCATGTCAACGGCGCGCTTCATCACGCTGGCATGGCTTAAAAAGTCGCCTTCATAGGCATGTCTGAGGTCGGCGTGGGCATCTATCTGTACGATCCCGAAATCATCGTAGCCCGCTGCACGCAGGCCTTTGGCAACACCGTAAGTCACGGTGTGCTCACCGCCGAGAATCACGGGCATGGCCCCCTGTTTGACGATGTTACAGGTCGCTTGTGCGATATTTTCAATCACTTGAGCGGGCTCTGCGCTGCACTCGACACTCGGGCAAGTGTAGATGCCCAACTCACTCGGGTTGCTTTTGCCATCCCAGGTTTCTAGCTGCCATGAGGCATCTAGGATGGTGGCGGGTCCCTGCGCGGTGCCGCCACCGTAGGAAACTGTGCTCTCAAAGGGGACTGGCAGTACGTGAAACGCTGCCTCTTGCGGCGCGGGTTGCTCTATTTCAGAGCCGAGAAAAATCGGTAGTTCGTCGTGTTGCATGGTGCTTCTCTCTACAGGGCAGTGGCTATGAAAGGCGTTGCTTAAAGTCTTGGTAGCCAAATTCTTTGATGACTTGCAGTTCGTCGCTGCGTGAATCCCAGATCGCCAGGGCTGGCAGTTTAGTGCCATTAAAGGTGCTGGTT
>JBMZCU010000316.1:0-4117 GCA_049613705.1 Pseudomonadales bacterium
GCCCTCAAAAGCGCACAAGACCTCACAATCACCCAGAGTTACTACCTAGATACATCAACCCAGTTGCCTTTAGCACAAGTGCAGCAACAGGCCTTTATCGAGACATCTGCGAGTGGGCATTCCGGGCAAAAAATCCCCTGGAGTTTTGACCCTGTCAGCTATTGGATCAAACTTGAGTTAAACAACCTCAGTTCAGGCGAGCAGCCGCTGATCGTTCACTTCGACAACCCTATGCTCGACCAGCTCGATATCTACGACAGTCACTATCCAGAGCGTGAAGCCACCGCACTGGGCTGGGCTAGCGACAAACCCAGCATGCTAGATCGCAGCATTAACAATTACCCCCTAACGCTCAACGGCCTAGAACAGCGCACACTCTACGTGCGCATCGAAACCGCCGGGATCGCCAAAACACCGATCAAAATATACCGCCCAGGTGATTTCACACAACTCGTGCGCAGCGTCCATCTAATCTGGGGGGCTTTCATCGGCATTTTAATTATGATGTCGCTCTACAACCTACTGCTCTTCTACGGTTTGCGCGAGCGGGTATTCTTGATCTACATCGGCTATATCATCTCCACCCTGGCCATGATGTCTGTCGTCCAGGGCTTCGCCCACTATTTAGTGCCACAGTGGCTGTACGCTTTTATGCGCGTTCACGTGATCAACCTAAACTACTCCACGCTCATTTTTGCCGTGCTCTTTGCACTCTTTTTCCTAGGTTACCACCGCACCCGCGAGCCCCTTTACCTCTATGCACAGAGCTATGTTATCGGGCTGCTCATACTGTCTGGAGTCTCCTTTTTCCTCCCAGAAAGCAGTGCTGCCCCGCTCTTTTTCATCGCCTTAGCACTTGCCTACCCGCTGTGCTTTTGGCTGCTGTACAAACGCTTTCACAGCGACCAGTTCTGGTCCACACTCTATTTAATCTCTTGGGTGCCATTACTCACGGGAGCCGCTATTCAACCGTTGGAACTGACTGATGTTATTCCCTACTCTTTTGCCGCGCGCAACGCCTACGCTGTCGGTATTCTTTTAGAGGTTATCTTGATGGCGATGGCGCTGTCAGAGCGTGTGCGCCGGCAAAAAGTGATCAGCCTCTACAATGCAAATCACGACCTTGAGACTGGGCTTCCCAATACTCACGCACTGCAACACCAACTGCAGTACCATATCGAGCGCGAGCAGCACTTCACACTCTGCCTTTTTGAAATCAATCACTTTACTAAACTCTCGCCCTATATGAGTCCCCAGCAGAGCGATACCTTAGTGCAGCAACTGGTCAGTTGTGCCAGTGAGTACACCGATGCGGATAACCGCTACATTCGCATTGGCCCAGAGAAGATAAAGCTGGCGCGCTTGAGCGAGCAAGTGTTCGCACTGATGCTACGTGAATCAAGCGACCGGCTGGCCATTACAGACCAACTAGCGCCGCTGGCACAGCAGCTAGACAGCGCAATTTCTAGACAGCTCCCCTCGATGAGCCTGCGCTGTCGCTTCGGCTTCTATCGGGTCACCAGTGCACAGCTCGCAGCTAGCACAGTACTGAAAAAAGCCTACCAAGCGCTGGAGAGTGCGCGCCTTAGCAAACGCCAAATCAGCGCCCATGAAGCGCGTAAACACTTCAGCCTGAATTTGGCCGACGACCTGCGCCAAGCACTACAAGATGACAGTTTGCAGCTCTATCACCAAGTGCAAATAACACTGGCCGATGGCAGCGTACACGGCAGTGAAGGCCTATTGCGCTGGCAGCACCCCAGCCACGGTAGTATGCCAGTAGAAGCAATTATCGCTCTGGCCGAGGATACCGGGCTGATCAACCCATTGACGCTCTGGGTGATCGAGCGCGCCTGCCGCGATCTGCAAACCCTCACCGCGATGGGATTTCCCACGCATCGTGTATCGGTCAATATCAGTGCCAACGACATCACCGATAGCGACTTTTTGAAGAATGTCAGCGACGTGGTCGCCCCCTTTGCAGACGTTGCCTCCCGGCTCAGCCTCGAGCTGACAGAATCAGTGATGATCGATGATTACAGCGATCTAAATCGCGTATTACAGGGGCTCTCTGCACTGGGGATCAGCGTCTCAATCGACGATTACGGCACTGGCTATTCATCGCTCTCGCGCATCTTGCAATTGCCCTTTAGCGAGCTCAAGATCGACCGCCTCTTTATTATGGATTTAGAGCGCAGCAGCAAAAACCGCAATATCGTGACCACCACACTCGAAATGGCCAAACTACTCAACCTCAAAGTCGTCGCTGAAGGCGTTGAAAATCAAGCCATCGCCCAATTGCTCAGAGGCTACGGCTGCGATGTGGCGCAGGGGTTTCACTATGCCAAACCACTGGATTTTGAACACTATACCCAGTATTTACAGCGCGAGCGGCTAAGCGCCCAAGCAGCCACCGCCTCACACAGCCTCTGAGACTGACAGTCTCTGAGACTGGCAGCCTCTTCGCCTCTGCATCCGTGTTAATAAACGCCTCTTGAAGTGAAACTGTTGAGGTGGAACTGTACAGGCCCTTAGTCTCAAGACATATTAAGCAACCGGCCATAAATAGCACGCGCTTTCCAAACCAATCACCTTAGCCTTTTAGTCCTCTTAGCCACTCATCTCCTCTCGTCACCCAATGCTCCTAGTCACCTAGTGCTCCTAGCCAACCAAAGCACCTAGCGGTCATGTAACAACATTTAGGGACATTGATAGCGCCTCACATTGAAGAGAGCAAAATGCTGGTTTCACTGTTTAACACCCCATCGACCATGCGCACATCGCGCAGCACTCGGTCAAATTCCGACAGGGTTGAAGTTTGAATCTCAGCTACAAGATCCCAGGCGCCGTTGGTGGTGTGCAGCGCCACTAGCTCTGGGATCCCGCGCAACTCACGGATCACCTCTGATGCAGAGCGCCCGACAACTTCAATCGTCATCATCGCGCGAACACTGTCCTGCCCCGAGTTTTCGCGCACCCGCACCGTAAACCCGAGCACCACACCGCTGGCCAGCAGTTTATCGAGCCTGTTTTGCACTGTGCCGCGCGAGACACCCAGTTGCTGTGACAGTTTAGCCAAAGGCGCCCTGCCATCCTTGCGCAGCAAGGCGATCAAGGCCTGGTCGAGTTGATCGTGTACATAAGATGTATTGGGAAACATTGAAGCGCACCTATAATATAAATATGCTCAAAACAATCTAGCAAATTGACAGATTAATACGCATATTTTATGCATTTTTGATATTTTTTATAACATCTGCTCCCTCTATACTCTACTCAGTATTTAAGTAACAGTGAGTCTTGGAGACACTATGGCAGTATCATCGAAGGTAGATAAAACATTTGGCTCAGCCGCATACGGTGGGGATGGCTGGGTCGCCAGAGAGGCTGCGCATCAAGGAGAGCTCGGTAGTTTGTGGCGAGGTTATCGCCTGGACTCAGAGTGGCGAGACCTCGAAGCGGTCATGGTGCACTGCCCGGGGGATGAGCTCAAGGTATCGGCGGATGACCCAGAAAGTGCATTGATGCTAGAAGCGCTGGATATCGAACTGGCGCGCGAGCAACACAGCCAGATGTGCGATGTCTACCACGCCCACGGCGTCGCAGTACACCACTTAGCGCCCAACACCTCAGCACTGCCCAATCACATGTTCTGCGCCGATCAACTGGCGATGACGCCACAGGGGGCGATACTCGCGAGACCTGCCGGGCAGGCCCGTGCCGGTGAGGAAGTCAGCGTCGCCAGGCGCCTGGCCGACATCGGGGTGCCTATCCTGCGCACGCTCACAGGGAATGCGACCTTCGAGGGCGCTGACTTGATGTGGCTGGATGAGAAAACCGCCATGATAGGCCGCGGCCACCGCACCAATCAAATCGCCATCGACCAAATCAGCGCCACGTTAAATGAAATTGGCTGCGAGACTATCGCCGTCGACTTGCCCTTCGGCACTATGCACTTCATGGGGATGCTGCGCATTCTCGATCGCGATTTGGCGATCTGCTGGCCCAGACGCACCCCGTTGGCCACAGTCAACGCCCTGCGCGAGCGCGGTTTCCGAGTCGCCTTCCCAGACTGCCAGGACGACGCTCAGAGCTACCGCGCCATGAACTGTATCAC
>JBMZCU010000317.1:0-4106 GCA_049613705.1 Pseudomonadales bacterium
GCTGTCTCGCTCAATTAAAACATACGCCTGGTCCAATTGATCAAAAATATCCACAGCACCTCCTACTCAGCTTTAATACTACATAGCGCACCCAACCTTGATCAAAAATTAACAGCCCTTATAAACTTAGTGTAAAAGTGACAATTAAACAAATCTTGTCTAACGCTACAAACATAAATGAAGACAAAGTGTATAAATCGTAAAATCACAAATTTAATTTATAATAAGTTCATAAAACTCTTTTGCATTAGATCAATTAACAAGCCAGTATTAGCTTTCGCTTTACGCTAACTTTGCTAAGATGAAACTGATCGTCAACCCCTTGTAATGTTGGGAATACTGTGTGCTAAGTCATTCTGCTAAAAAGCCCAAAATAACCCTGCTAAGCCGTAAAATATTATTCTTTACGCTCTTGTGCAGCTCAACTATTACCTTAGTACTCGCGTCCTTTCAGCTTTACTTTGAGTATCGAAAAGAAATTAATGGCCTAGATCGCCAGTTCGAAATGATCAAAGTGAGCTATTTACCGAGTATTAGCGAAAACATTTGGCTCTACAATACCGAGGGGATTCGAGCTCAAATAGAAGGGATTTACGCTCTCAGTGATATTGTATCTATCGTCATCTACGACGAATTTGGCACGATGACATACCGCAGCGGCACCAAAGCTTCGCAGAAAGTAACCGCACGCCAATTCTCCCTAGAGCTTGAGCGAAACCGCAAGCTCAACAAACTAGGACACATCGAAATAACCGCCACACTGGATAATATATTCGACAGTTTGTGGAATAGAATTTCACTGATTCTCGTCGGCCAAGGCGTAAAAACGTTTCTTGTCTCCTTTGCCATTATTTTGCTGATCTTCCACTTTATCTCACGCCGCCTGGCGGTTATCAGCAACTATATCTCACAGATTGGGCGCAGTGACGACATAGATTTATGGCCTCAAGAGTCACTCTTTAGCGCATTGCAAAGTAAGCGATCTCACCTAGATGAACTCGATGAGCTGGCTAAGACCATAGATACGATGAACAGTAAAGTTCGTCAACTCTACACCGAGTCAGAGGAGCAGCGCCATAAGCTGAGCAGTGTTTTCGAAGGCTCTCACGATGCCATCATTATTTTCAGTTTCGCCAGTAAGCAAGTCATCGATTTTAACTCTAAAGCCTGTCATATGCTGGCCCTGACTACAGGCCAATTACAAAACAGCACCTTTTACTCTCTCTACAGTGGGGCCACCAAAAACCTCGATGACTTTATCGATGAAGTCCACCGCATCGGCTGGGGACTGCAAGAGCTGACACTCAAATCCAGCGAAAACCAATTGATCACGACTGAAACCTCAGCCTCGTCGATCGAAATTGACGGAAAGCCCTTTCTCCTCGCGACCTGCCGCGATATCCGCGAGCGCAAGCGCCAGGAAGCGCAAATGGATCAATTACTGCACTTTGATCCACTGACTAACTTACCTAACCGGTTACTACTGCGTGAGCGGATTGCTCAGGGCATCAGGAATAATCAGCGCAACAGCGGCATCCAATACTGCGCGATGATCATTAATATCGACAATTTTAAAATGGTAAACGATGCACTAGGGCAAGGCTCCGGTGACCTACTGATTAAGATGACAGCTAATATCCTCGAGCACTTTACCACTGAGAGTGATACGTTAGCTAAACTCAATGCCGACGAGTTCTTCTTGCTTGCAGAGCTAGACTGTCCTATTGAAAGCTCTCAGCAGATGACAGCGCAGCTTGCTGAAGATATCCACGCGCAATTCAAGCAGCCGTTGACCATTGCGGGCTCCCAGGCAAAAATTTCCGTCAGCATTGGTTGCACGCTGCTAACACAGTCGGTTTCTGGGGTTGAAGAAGTACTGCGTTTTAGTGATCTCGCGCTGTGTAAAGCCAAAGCAGATGGCAAGGATAGAACCCAGTTTTACCACCCCGATATGGATGGTGAAGCCAACCAAGTGCTCGCCCTCAACACCGCACTGCACCAAGCCTATGAACAAAATGAATTCGAACTCTTCTACCAGCCCATTATCGATTTAGAAACCCAGCGCACAGTCTCCATTGAATGCTTATTGCGCTGGCGGCGAAGCGATGGCAGCTTAGTCTCACCCGCAGCTTTTATCCCGGCACTGGTAGAGAGTGGTTTAATTATCAAAGTCGGCGCATGGGTTATCGAGGAGGCCTGCTCTAGGTTAGCGGCTCTTAAATCAGCAGCTAGTGAGACCTCCATTGCCATCAACGTTAGCCCTTGCCAGCTTGAATCCGACGCGATTATTGAGCACGTCATTGATGTACTGAACAAAACGGGGCTCGAACCCCATCGTTTGGTATTGGAGATCACTGAAGACTTAGTTATTCAAGATCAGGGGTGGGCGATCGCTAGGCTCAAAAAACTACGTGGCTTAGGGGTGACGGTTGCCCTGGATGATTTTGGTACGGGTTACTCCTCGCTGGCCTACCTAAAAATGTTGCCGGTCAACAAGCTTAAAATCGATCAGAGCTTTGTTCGCGACATGTTGGGCGACCCTGAAGATCTGGCAATTGTTGAAACTATTATTTCAATTGCCAAGATTCTCAAACTCGATGTTATCGCCGAAGGTGTTGAAGAGCTTTCACAGGCACAAAAACTGAAGCAGTTAGGCTGTCGTTATGTGCAGGGGTACTACTATCAAAAACCCCAGCCAGAACTCTTACAGAGTATTAATTTGGCCGTCGCAGATATGGCTCCAAAACCACTCAAACTCCTGAAGAAATAGTACTGATGAAGAAATACTACTTAGCGATAGTAGGGCTTTAGTATCTTAGCGTGCGAGCCGTCACTGCGCATCTGCGCTAGCGCTCGATCAAATGACTCTAAAATGCCTAAGTGTTGGGACTTACGGCTCACATAAAACACCAACTCAAATCCCGTTTGTTCAATGGTCGTCTCGCGCACCTTCAGTTGCTGATTTTCAAGACTTAAATGGTGGTTGAATATCAACGGGTTTTCCACGATGACATCCACTCGCTGAGCCATTAACATATCAGCCATCGCATCGATGGAAAAGGCGCTTTGCACTGAGTAGCCTGGCAAGTTATTCGCCACCCAGCCACTGCCGGCAATAGCCCCAATATCAAATGGTTTAAGCTGTGCCAGCGACAGCGTACTTATACCTTTAAACCTGGCGTCTTCGGTTCGGGTAAACGCTGAAATTTGGCCGTAAACTAAAGCCTGTGCGCTGGGCTTGGCATAACTGGAGCGCGCTTGAGAGGCCACTGCGACAAAAGCATCAATTTGGCCGCTGGCAACTTGATGCTGTACCCTTTTCCAAGGCAGCACGCGGTGTTCAAGCTCCACACCTAACCGATCAGCCAACACAGCATTAAGTAAATCAACTTCTAGCCCCTGGGCTTTCCCCTGATCCAAGTAACTGTATGGGCGATAATCTGCATAGCCTATAATGAGTGCTTTATCTGCAGTGGCCAAGTGACAAAACAGCATCAACACTGCGGTCAAAATATATCGACTTTTCAAGTGTAAAGTACGAACGTGCATAGCGACCTCCCAAGACTCTCTCGTACTTAGTATACTCAATTACATCCAATCAAAGCTGAACCACACACTATTAGCGCATTGATCCAGCGTCAGCTTTAGGCTGTAACGGCAATGTCAGACCCACTTTAGTCGCCTCCATCACGACCGATGTTTTATAGCGTCTCACATTGCTGTCTTGATAAAATAAGCGCTGTATAAAGCGGTCAAAATCTTCCATATCTACAGCGGTGACAATGAGCATAAAATCAGCCTCGCCAGTGACGTAGTAACATTGCTGAACTTGCGCTTCTCGCTTTACTCGCGCCTTAAACTGAGCGAGGTGATCTAATTGATCACGCTCTAATTCCACTGCGATGATAAAGCTCATCAACTGCCCAACAGACTTTGGTGCGACCACTGCCACCTCACTGCTAATAACACTGTTTTCTCGCAGGCGCTTGAGCCTGCGCTGTACGCTGGCACTGGATAACCCAACTTCCTGCGCTAAATACTCTATGGAGCTGCGTACATCGCGCTGCAAAATACGCAGTAAATGTAGGTCCTGATTATCAAGCTGC
>JBMZCU010000318.1:0-4091 GCA_049613705.1 Pseudomonadales bacterium
GCTGTGTGCTCAACGCGCTCTGCGTAGCTGATTATGCCCAGGCTCTTAGCTACGGTAACTAAGCTGCCGATAAAGAATCTGTCCTCGGCACTGCTGGCAACTTCTTTGATCAGTGAACCGTCAATCTTTATGTAGTCAGGCTGTACTTTGTACAGGTAGCTGAAGCCGCTTGGGTGCACACCAAAGTTATCGACACCAAAACCTATATCTAGGGCAGATAATTGCTGGCGGAAACTTTCGATACGCTCGACATTGTTGAGCACTGAAGACTCATTGATTTCGATACTCAGGCGCTTAGCCAGGTTCTGGCCTTTGAGCTGTTGGCCGAGCCAGTTGTCAAACTCGCCATCTTGCAGTGTCAATTGGCTGATGTTAACTGCCAGTGGCTCGCTGTCGGGATGTTGTTTCAGGTAGCTAACGGCTTTTTCGATGACTGCTTTGTCCAGTGCTGTGGTCAAGCCGAGCTCTTGTACGGTGCGAATAAATTTAACGGCAGGGCAGGGCTCTCCCTCTAAATCAAAGATACGTACGAGGAGTTCTCTCTGCAATTGCTGTTGTGTGCTGCAATCAACGACGCGCTGGTACTGAAGGAAGAGCTTCTTGTCATTAATCACGCTGGCCACGTGAGTGGACCAAGTGGTATTGGCGCTGTCATCATCGTCGCGATGGATATTGTGCGCGATATGAGGCACTCGCTTTTGGATGGCCTCTTCGATGGCTGAGCGTGCATTGGAGAGCATCTCGGCGCTGTTAGTATCTTCATCGGATGAGATCGTCGCTAAATGAACAGGTAGTTCACCGAGCTTGAAGAACTCGCCAGCCTCGCGGTAATCATCTAGCAGTGCCGCGCTTTCGCGGGCTAGGGTTTCTGCATTGGGCTGGGGGATCAATAATGCTAAATCGGCGCCGGAGAGGCGGCCGATCACGCTGCCAGTATGACGCTCGCCAAGCTCGGCCAGTTTATCGGCCAGTAGCTTGATGTAGTTGTTTGTATTTTCAGGGCCGAGTTGCTCATTAATCTGCTGCAGGTTACTGATATGGGTATAAAAGAGCGTGCAGGGGCCCTCGTCATCGCGGTTGTCGAGTTTGTCGCTCAATTGTGCTTGCACTGATTTTGCGTTGGCAAGGCCTGTAAGTTCGTCGCGGTAGGCAGTGCGGCGCAGCTCCTCAATGTTCTTGCTCTGCTCATCGAACATAGTGTGCACACGTTGGATCATGCTGTTCATCGTGAGCACAACGCTGCGTAATTCCTTAGTTTTGGGGATGTTCTTCTGTTCGATGTACTGGCGGTTACTCAGTGCCTGGGCCTGCTCTTCAATGCCTTTGAGTGGGCGCAGGATAAAACGCAGTACGCTGCTGATAGCGATAACACAGATCAGTGAGAGTGTGATGAACCAAATGAGTGTGGTTTGGGTGCCTTTCCAGAGCTCTTCGTAGGCATAGCCTGCACGGCTCTTGACCACTATATTGCCGACTTTGCGCCACTGATGAGTTACTTCAATCGCGCGGTTTGGGGTATTAAAAGCAATTAAGTTAACAAACCAATTGGGTACTTCTGGGGAGATTTCAGCCGAGCGCAGCGCGGTGAAGAGGTCGTCTCCCTCAAAGTTAGTAACCTGAATTTTTTCGTAGTAACCGTTATCGAAGATTGCATTGACGATTGTCTCAATAGCGGCTGAGTCCTCGTCGGCGATGTATGGAGCCATATAGAGCCCAAGGTGGGTAGCAGTATCTTGGCTGTGTGATTCCAACTGGTTGAGCAACATCGATTTTGAGCTGTCCGACATGATGTAAATTGTGCCGGCCACCAAACCAATCAGCACGGCGAAGACCGCGGCTATTATTTGGTTTAACAAAGACATGCTTTTCTCCTAAATATCCTTTTATTGGTTTGCGATGCGTGTGCCTTTCCCTTTGCTACGCCGCACTTCGTTGAAAACAAGAGTGTTTATCCTGTTTTAAGGGTCTCATGATTTTACTGCCAACACTAGTCTCTAGCTTGGCCGCGCTGCAAATGATTGCTCTCTACTGGGTGTTGACTCGCTTTTGTAGTTTAACCCAGGGGCCCAGTCTATCTGAGCTGCCCACCAAATCGGCTCTTCTTCCTTTCTTTGAAAGCCATAAATTATCACCGTTAAAACTGTATACGTGCAATAAATCTTTGCGCCTAGATGCTTTTTTAATCTGTGGAATAAGATTGTCTAACACGATGGGCTCTGAGCGAGAGGTTTTGTAATAGGTCAGTACCATGTGCGCCTGGTTGTAATCCAAGGCTTTAACATAGGCGATGCTCAGTTTAGAGATGTTCACGCCCAGGGCTTTTAGTGTGTAGTATTTAGCAATCGTAAAGTCTTCGCAGTCTCCGCCGTTAGTGACGAGGAATTCGACAGGGGTAGCCCAGTAGTCTTTTTGTTTCCAGTGCTTGATATCGTCGATAAAGCGAACGCGATTGAAGAAGTCATTCACTTTGAGCAGCTTGGTCTGCTCACTTTCGTTGCGCAGTTCTTTTATTAGACGCTGCCAGTTTTCTAAACGCAGCTTTGCACGCTTGCCATACTTTTTGCCCATCTTGTTGATGTAGGCGCTGCTGAGATTGACACCGGGTTCACTGTTGACGAAAACCGGTAGCAATAACACAGAGATGATAAGTATTAGAAACAGGATCAAATTATTGCGCATACTCTGGCGGTTGGTACCCTGTTGAATGCGAATAGTACTGTGCACTAGCTGTCCTTGTATCAGTGTAATCGTCAGTTTCTATCGCGGCGAAGGGGAGGGCCGGGATACTCTTACAGCAAGCTGGAGATACGACAAGCTTCTGCCGTTATCGCCTAGGTGGCTGTGGTTCTGTGCGACAGCGCTGCTGCAATCTGAACTTATGACAATTAATGTAAATTTAATTCAACCAAATCTCAATAAATATTAGTTCAAAAACCGCGCTTGTCTAAAGTAAGTAGAGAATAAGTCTAAAAATATCACGCACCACGGCTGTACTGCGTGGCTGATAAAACCTTGTGCATTGAAAGTGTTGCGAGTGAGAAGAGAAAATACCAAGCGCTGTACGAGTGAAGCGGCAGACCAGGTGTTTTTAAGCTGAGTTGTGCTCTACTGTTTTACGTTTTTTTATACACGTACTGGGTTGTCACATGCTTTAGCAGTACACTGCTGACTCACAGGTGCGGTTGGGCGGTATACTCGCTCAGGGTACAGGTTTAAAACATGCTTTGGTTTATTTTCTCTGGCGCCAATCTAATGACCCCGTGTCAATTTAGCGTAACAATAAACTTTTGCTCGCCCCTCTGACAACACAGGACTGAGAATGAAACATTTTACACTTATGAGCACAGATCACTGTCACTTGTGTGAGCAGGCAGAAGCGATGTTGGTGCAGTTGCTTGATCCCACTCAGCACAGCGTTGAAGTGGCCGATATTGCACACGATGATTTGTTGTTAGCGCGCTATGGCGTGCGTATACCTGTGTTGGTCAACGAAAAATCCCACGCTGAGCTCAACTGGCCATTTGATATGCCGGCACTGGCTGATTTTTTAGCTAAATAAGCACAGCGACGGCCTTTAAGTGACGTCTAATTCAAGGCGAAAAAGCGCTTGCTGTTGCTCATGGTCATCTCGCGGATGTGCTCGACACTCTGCCCACGAAGTGCTGCGATAGTGCTGGCAATGTGGCCGAGATTGGCGGGTTCATTCTTACGTTTGCGTAATCTGTTGGGCAAGGTTCTTGGTGTGAGGTAAGGGGTGTCGGTTTCGATAAGTAACTTATCATCTGGGATGAACTTCACTGCATCTTGTAATTGCGCGCCGCGGCGTTCATCGCAAACCCAGCCCGTAACGCCAATATACATCCCGAGAGAAAGGTATGCCCTCAAATCTTGGTGCGAACCGGTGAAGCAGTGAATTACAGCTTCGCTAAAGTTGGCGCGGTGTTTTTTTAGCATAGCGAATTGGGTATCAAAAGCGTCGCGCTCGTGTAAGAACAAAGGTTTGCCTACCTCTGAGGCCAGTGCGAGTTGCCTGGAGAATGCCTCAACCTGGGCTTCGGGGCTTGAAAAGTTACGATTGAAGTCCAGTCCCG
>JBMZCU010000319.1:0-4071 GCA_049613705.1 Pseudomonadales bacterium
TTTGTCGGGACCCGGTGTGGAGTTAGCCAACTCGCTATCGCGGCCACAGGGAATAATTTGGCGTCCAGCGTGGTGGCCGGGGATGGAGTTCGGTCTGATCTCGCGCCAGCCAATTCGCGGCCTTGCAGACCTGCAGGGGCGTAAAGTCAGGATTGGACCCGGATTGCCCAGTGAGGTGCTAACCGCGGCCTCAGGTGCCTATACCATCCCTCTGTTGCCCGAGGAAATTCGCAGCGCGCTCGAAAGCGGTGATATTGATGCCGTAGAGTGGACCACCACCACAGGTGCTTGGGATTTGGGCCTTAGTGATATTGGTCGTCACGCTATCGTTCCGGCGGTGTGGCAGCCCTCAGTGCTCTCGGACTTCTTAATAAATGAGCAGGCCTACGCCGCGCTTCCGGCAGACTTGCAGTCAATTCTCGATGCCGCGCTCAAATCTTTTACCCTCAGTACCACACTCAAGGCCAAGGTCTCAGACTTCGCCGCCTTGAAGAAATTCTCTGCCGCCGGGGTCAATATAGAAACCTGGAGCGAGCAAGATATTGATAAGTGGCGCGAGGTGACTGCACAAGTGATGGAGCGCTACGCGCAGCAGAGTGACATCAACCGCCAGATAATCGAGCAGAAGGCGGCCTTTAAGAAGCGCTACAACGAGTACTATGAGTGGTTCGGCAGTTATGAGTAAGCAGTATTGAACGCACTGACTGTCCGCCTGTTCATCATTTTAAGCGCTATAACTTTAATTGTGATGTCAGGTTTTGTTACTTTGCGCTATCAATCCAACGCGCAGCTGATGTGTACGGCCCTAGAAGAGCGCAGCTCTGCGGTGGCTGAGCGCGTGGCCAGCTCGGTGCAGCTGACAATTTGGAATATCTACCGCAAAACCTACGACAGACGCTACTCGGTCGATTTTACCGCGGCCATCCTCGATGCTGAAATGAAACCGGACTTCGTTAAGGGGATCAAGGTATTCGGCAATTTTGGCCACCTCTTCACCGGCAAAATTAAGGTCAACGGCCAGATCGTTGACTACGATGCCAAGCTGCACGATCAATTGTGGCACAGTGATGAAAACCTTCGTCGCTACCCTATACGTGAAGGGCAGATGACGATTGGCAACGTAGAGATTATCTACAGCGATCAGGAGTTTGCCGCTAACTTGCGTCAAAGCTTGATCCTCGATATCACCCAGGTAGCGATTGTCAGCTTGCTCTTTATTTTCTCCTTGTACTGGATTTTGAACCGCGCGCTGGTGGCGCCGCTCAAATCGCTGCAGGTCGCCGAGCGCGCACTGCGCTCGCTCGATGAGGCGGTGTTTGTTCTCGATGAGCGCGGGTTGCTGATCGACATTAACCCCAGCTATAGCAAGATGACCAAATACTCGTTAAAGCGTATCAGAGGGCAGGAGCCTCCGCTGTTTGCTCGCGAGCACCCGCAAAAGAGTGTGATTGAGCTGCTGGCGCTCAACGATGGCAACAGTTGGTCGGGCGAAGTGGTTGGCAAGCGCCGCTGCGGCACTAAGTTCCCCGGTTGGTTAAATGTGCACAAGGTGGTGGGGCGCGATCATTCAATCACTTACGTGGCAGTGCTCAACGATATCGCGGAAAAGCAGAAAGCGGAGGAAAAACTGCATCAACTGGCATATTTCGACAGCTTGACCAAAGTCGCCAACCGCTATTCATTTATGCAGAGCCTGGAGCACGAAATCAACCTCGCGGCGCAGCGCCAGCAGTCGATAGCTCTGTTGTACATCGATTTGGATAACTTCAAGTGGATTAACGACAGTTTTGGTCATCAGGTCGGTGACAAGTTACTGGTTGAACTGAGCCAGCGCTTTAGCAATCGCCTGCGCGCAAAGGATGTGCTTTACCGCATTGGCGGCGATGAATTTACCGTGATCGTAAAAGACTACCAAGACGAAGCGGGGTTGGGCAGCTTTGCCGCCAGCATAGTCAACTTGGCGGCTCAGGAGTTGAAGATAGAGGGGCATGTGATGCACCCCGGGGTCAGTGTCGGTATCGCCACTTATCCTCAAGATGCGGATAGCTCTGCGCTGTTGATAAAGCGCGCGGACTCGGCGATGTTTCAGGCCAAGCAACAAGGGCGTGGGCAGGTGTGTTTCTTCTCCTCGGAACTGGAGAGAGTGCGTTTGCAAGATCAGCAGATTGTCGAGGGCTTACAGCGCGCGCTAACCGAGGGAGAGTTTGCGCTCTATCTACAGCCCAAGGTCAGCCTCGGCGGCAAGGGCTTTACCACCTGTGGCGTCGAAGCACTGTTGCGCTGGCAGCGCGAGGGTGAGTTTCTCTACCCGCCGGATGTCTTTATCCCCGTTGCAGAGCGCCACAATATGATTTGTGAAATTGGCTACTGGGTGATGGAGCAAGCGTGTCGTCAGCTGGTGAGCTGGCGCGAACTGGGGATTCGCGATGTCAGTATTGCAATCAATTTATCGCCAAAGCAGCTTAAAGATGACCACTTGTACCAGCGCTTGAGTAGCTTAATCAGCGAGTACAAGGTGCGCCCGGGCGAGTTGGAAGTTGAGATCACTGAGAGTGCGGTTATCGAAGATATCAACAGTTCAATTGTCACGCTGCAACGCTTGCGCACATTGGGCGTGAGTGTGTCGATGGATGATTTCGGCACCGGCTACTCTTCGTTGAGCTACCTCAAACAACTGCCAATCGACGTGCTCAAGATAGACCGCTCTTTTATCTATAAAGTGCCGCGCGATCCGGATGACGTCGCTATCGTCAAGGCGATTTTCTCAATGGCACACGCACTGGGTATCGAGGTTGTCGCCGAGGGGATTGAAACCCGAGAGCAGCTCGAGTTTTTGATAGAAAACAATTGCCAGATAGGCCAGGGTTACTACTTTTCCAAGCCGCTGTCGGCCGATGCCTTTTATCAGTGGCACCAGCAGGGGGCGCTCACAGCAAGTTTGAGTTACGCCTAAGGAAGGCATGAACAAGTCCCGACGTGTTCTTAACATGCTCTCTGGGGACTGTGGATAATGAAGGTGTTAGTGTGCATAAACAGGGCCACACTAATCACAGATAAGACAGCGCAGTTAATGGCTACGCCCTTAAGAAACTTTCTGACAAAGCAGTCGTATCCCGCTCTCGCCAATGACCTACATCTCCTGCAGGCAAGGCGCTTGCTCCTCAGCTATCCACTCTACAAGGTGTACTGACAATGCTTTGGATTTGTGCGCCTTCCCAACCTTGCTATGAGATACCCTGCGCTGCACGGCGCTTGACGATCCACTCGCTCAATGCGATTCCCCCGAGCACTAAGCTCAAACCGTAGAAATGATAGTCGCGAAATTGCTCCCCGAGTACGAGTACAGCCAATAGGGCACCAAAGATTGGGACTAGATTGATAAAGACGCCTCCGCGGTTGGCGCCTATCATGCCGATACCTTTGGCGTAGAAGAGCTGCGCGAAGAAGGAGGGGAATATGGCGACGTAGAGAATAATAGCCATGGTCTCCCAATTGATGTGCGGCAGCGAGTATTCACCGACACTCCACAGCATCAGCGGTATCATGCTGATGAGAGAGGCCAGCCCGAGCGCGAAGATAAAGCTAGTGTCGCGGATCTCTGGGCGGTAGCGCAGCGATAGGCTGTAGAGTGCATAGCACATCACCGCGAAGAGCATCATGGCATCCCCGCGATTGAGGTCGCCCTGTAGCAAACTGATAAGATTGCCCCTAGAAACAGTGAGGGCGACGCCGAACAGTGCCACACTCACACCGATAAGCTGCAGCAAGAAGGCGCGCTGCCCGAAGAACACTTTGTTTAGGGCGATGATCACCATAGGGATGGCGGCCTGGGAAATCGCCACGTTGATCGCGCTGGTGTAGTGCAGTGCGCCGTAGAGCGTGAGGTTAAAGCCGACGAAGCCGACAATGGCCATTGCGCTAAGACGCTTCCAGTAGCGCTTGATGAGTGGCCAGTCGCCGCGCAGCCCCTTGCGCGCGATAAAGAAGATAAAGATAACGGCAATCAACCAGCGAAAAAATGTCAGCTCTATTGCGTTGAGCTGACCGGTGGCCAGTTTGCCAACTACAGCA
>JBMZCU010000320.1:0-4068 GCA_049613705.1 Pseudomonadales bacterium
AGGAGGAGTCATGGGGTCGCACTCAATCAGCGCTCACGCTGCGGATGAAGATACACGCAACGAATCGATTAAAATTTACGTCAACGGCGAGATGGTTGATAAGAAAGATGCCGTGGTATCTGTTTACGACAGTGGCTTTATGCTCGGTGACGGTATTTGGGAGGGGCTGCGTGTCTACAACGGTCAGGTCGCTTTTATTGAAGACCATCTCGATCGGATGTTTGAGTCTGCTAAGGTTTTAGATTTCGACCTGCAGATGAGTCGTCAAGATGTCAAAGACGCAATCGACATGACACTCAAGGCGAACGATATGTACCACGATGTGCACATTCGCCTGATGGTGAGCAGGGGCCTAAAGAAAAAGCCTTTTCAAGATCCTCGCCTGAGTATCTGGGGGCCGACAGTGGTTGTGCTGGCTGAATTTAGTAAACCCAGTGAGGCGGTACTTAAGAACGGGCTCAAACTCTTTACCGTTCACGTCGTGCGCGGGCAGCCTAACTCACAAGATCCTAAGCTCAACTCGCACAGCAAACTCAATTGTATTACTGCGATGACCCATGCGCTTAAAGCGGGGGCGGACGAGGCACTGATGCTCGACCCTCACGGCTTTGTCAGCACCTGTAACTCCACAAATTTCTTCATAGTGCGCAAGGGCGAAGTGTGGACCTCTAATGGCAACTACTGCATGAATGGCATTACCCGCCAGAAGATTATCGATCTCTGCCGAGCTAATGATATTCCAGTTTTCGAACGTGACTTCTCACTGTTTGATGTCTACGGCGCCGATGAAGCCTTTGTCACAGGAACATTCGGCGGACAGACGCCGGTGCTGAATATTGATGGCCGAGTCATTGGCGATGGCGTACCAGGGCCGATGTTTCATCGTCTGCGCAAACTCTACAAATCATTGGCGGGCAATCCTTAAATGGGCAGTGATAGCGCTTTACGCGGCGCTGAATCACTGCTGGTCATTGGCGCTGGACGAATGGGCGGCGCCATTGTTAGCGGCTGGGTGAGTGCCGGGCTAGCGGCTCAGCAAATACATGTCATCGATCACAGTGTGAGTGCGGTTGAGGCTTTGGTCGAAACATTGGGTGTAAACGGTTACACAGCGCTTGAGCAAATAGCACCAGAGCTTCGTTTCAGCACTGTGCTTGTGGCACTAAAGCCTCAGATTATCGCTGATGTCCTGCCACATTACACACATTTAATAGCGCCAAAAGCGCAGCTACTATCGATCGCTGCAGGTACGACGGTTGGTCAGTTCAAAGCACTGTTGCCAGAGGGCGTCGCAGTGACACGGATTATGCCTAACACACCGCTACTGGTGAGCAAAGGCGTCATTGCAGCCTACAGCTGTGAGATGAGTACGCAGGCACAGTGCGCGTACACCCAAGCACTTTTTAGCGACTTAGGGACCTTTCACTGGCTGTCATCGGAGCAACAACTACACGCTGTGACTGCAATCAGTGGTAGCGGTCCGGCGTACCTTTTTTACTTTGCCGAGTGCTTTACCGCGGCGGCAGAAAAATTAGACCTGCCTCCTGCGTTGGGGCGCGAGCTGGCGTTGCAAACTCTGGCTGGGGCCAGTTGTTTGATGGAGCAAGATCACAGGGATGTCTCTGAATTGCGGCGCGAGGTAACTAGCCCCAACGGAACGACTGCCGCGGCGATTGAACAGCTCAGTGCACAAGCTCAGTTACATCAGTTACTCGGACGCACACTGGGCGCGGCTCGCGATAGAAGTATCGCGCTGGCGCAGGAGTAGACAGTTAAGAACCACCTCCATAACAACAATATGAGGACACACTATGGACTATTTGAACAAACTAGGTCGCACGACACTGGGCGTACTGAGCGCAGGGCTTATCGGGCTTAGTGCCGCAGCACCGCTGCAGGCGGCCGAAAAACAGCATTTTTCTATCGGTACGGCCGGTCAAACCGGCGTTTACTACGTGGTTGGCCAGTCAATTTGCAAAATGGTTAATCGCAAATCAGAGCAGCATAACCTGCGCTGCTCGGCTCCCTCGACAGGAGGGTCAATTGCCAACTTGAACTCTATTCGCACAGCGGGCTTAGACATGGGGGTGGTACAGTCGGATTGGCAGTATCACGCCTATAATGGCAGCTCGAAGTTTGAGCAGGCCGGTGCAAATAAAGAACTGCGTGCTATTTTCTCACTGCATTCAGATGTCTTCACCTTAGTAACACGTGCGGATGCGAACATCGCTAATTTCGATGAACTTAAAGGCAAGCGTGTCAATATAGGCAACCCTGGCTCTGGGCAGCGGGCAACTATGTTGACGCTGATGGATGCCAAGGGCATGAAGCTTGAGGATTTCAAACTGGCTGGTGAACTTAAGTCTTCTGAACAATCACAAGCGCTATGTGATAACAAAGTTGATGCCTTTGTCATGACAGCAGGGCACCCTGTAGCCAATATCAAAGAGGCTACGAGCACCTGTGATACGCGTATTCTGGATGTACAGGGACCTGCTGTAGAAAATCTGATTGCTCAGTATCCCTACTATGGCCCTGCTACAGTCCCCGGCGGTATGTACAAGGGAACACCAGAGGATGTTAAGACCTACGGTGTGAAGGCGACGTTTGTTACATCGACTAAAGCCTCGGATGACATCGTGTACGAGATGGTAAAGGCGGTGTTTGAAAATTTCGACCGCTTTAAACGCTTACACCCTGCATTTGCGCGTCTCAATGAGAAGGAAATGATCAGTGTTGGGCTCAGTGCGCCGCTGCATGAAGGCGCTGTGCGTTACTACAAAGAGCGCGGTTGGCTCTAGGCGTTAGGACGAGCCGCTGTACGCAGCGGCTTTGTTTATCGTGTTGAGTAGATATATCACGCGAAGGCACAAAGAGAGGGATTATGCGCAAAAGTGAACAGATACCCGTAGAGGAGAACACGGCCCTAGCCGCCAGTGAACTTGCGGCGGCTTCCGATACAGGTGGGCGTAAGCCGCAGGGATTGCAATTGCAGCTGATTCTTGGCGTCGCGCTGTTGTGGGCTGTGTTTCAAGTCTGGATCGCCTCGCCTTTTCCCTACATGATGGATTCCGATTTGCTGCGTTGGAATGGTAACCAAACGCGCTCGATTCACTTGGGTTTTGCCATCTTTCTCGCCTACCTAAGCTTCCCCTTTGCCAAAGGTTCTCCGCGTCAAACGATTCCCGTGGCAGATTGGCTGCTCGCCGCTGTGGCCTCTCTCGCAGCCCTCTACTATGTGATCGAGTATCAGGCGATAGCTGATCGAGTTGGTGCGCCTACGTTCAACGATATCCTTGTCGCCTGTATCGGGGTACCGCTGCTGTTAGAGGCGGCGAGACGCAGTTTAGGTATCACGCTCTCTATTGTTGCCAGCGTTTTCCTGTTCTATACATTCTTCGGCAACTACATGCCGCAGATTATCGAGCACAAAGGCTTTAGCCTAGCAGAGGTTGTCAATCACCAGTGGATCACGACTGAGGGGGTGTTTGGCGTTGCGCTGGGTGTGTCGACAGACTTTGTTTTTCTGTTTGTGCTCTTCGGTGCACTCCTAGATAAAGCGGGTGCGGGGAATTATTTTATCCAGTTAGCTTTTGCTTGTCTGGGGCACTTTCGCGGTGGCCCAGCCAAGGCGGCAGTTGTGGCGTCTGGGATGACAGGTTTGATCTCAGGTTCTTCAATTGCCAATGTTGTGACCACCGGGACTTTTACTGTGCCTATGATGAAAAAAGTAGGATTCTCAGCAGAGAAAGCGGGGGCGGTCGAAGTTGCTTCTTCAGTCAACGGTCAAATAATGCCCCCCGTGATGGGCGCGGCAGCTTTTTTGATGGTCGAGTATGTGGGCATCAGCTACACCCAAGTCATTACCCATGCATTTCTACCCGCGCTCATCTCCTATATAGCACTGGTTTATATTGTCCACCTAGAAGCATTGAAAGCTGGGATGCAGGGATTAACCAGGGCGCCTGCTACGAGCAGTGTGCTTCGGCGTAGCGCAAGCTTTCTCCTGGGCTTTCTTGTCACTTGTGTGCTTGCAATAGCGAGTTATTACGGGTTGGCCTGGGTCAA
>JBMZCU010000321.1:0-4059 GCA_049613705.1 Pseudomonadales bacterium
GAGCGCTACCTTGACATGGTAGAGGTCGGCAGTTCGAATCTGCCTAGTCCTACCACACATTACAGCAAACCACTCCGATCCTTCCTTACTACACCCTGATAAAAGTATTAATCAAGAATTCATATATTGATAGTTTTATCGAAAAACGCCTGTTTGAGCAATAATTTAGAATAACCTCGCACGACATTTATCAAATACTGATGTTTTTTTGACCCATTGCTTGCTTAAAAAGTCACTATTTTTATATATCCAAATATAATATCTGTGCTGCTTTGATCTAAATTATAACAAGGGCAGCAATTCGAGAGCATCGCCACGCGGATAACCCAATACTGCCCTCCCTCCTCTGGGTGGAACTAATATCCTGCGCTCAGCTCAAAGCCTCACTACAAACCACACGGAGCGAACGATGAAACAACTATTCTTATGTTTAGCCCTCTTCTTCAGCACCTATTCCTTGGCAGCTGACAAGTCTTATTATGAAACGTCTAAAGGTGCCATTTCTGGGTACGATCCCGTTGCCTACTTCTTGCAAAACAGTGCTGTGAAGGGAAAAAAACAGCATCACTACACGTGGAAAAACAACAGCTGGTACTTTTCATCTGCCGATAACCTAGCCGCCTTTAAGCAAGCACCGCAAAAGTATGCGCCGCAGTATGGCGGCTTCTGCGCCTTTGCCGCCGCAAACGACAAGCTAGTCAAAGTAGATCCAAAGGCGTGGAGTATTGTAGATGGCAAGCTCTACCTCAACTACAGTAAGAGCGTACGTAAAAAGTGGAAGAAGAATCCCACTGAGTATATTGAAGATGCCAATGGTTACTGGCCGAGTTTGAGCCAGCAGGTGGCTGAATTTAACTAATCGGTATAGCGCAGCGCCTCAAAGGGGCTGCGCTATACAAAAAGTCTTTAGAAAGACACTTTATTCCAGTTGCCCTTACCTGAAACAGGTCCCATGTTATAACCATCAGGAGCGCCTTCAGGCCCCTCCATTGTCACAACAACCTCACAGTTTAAGATGCGCTCAGCAAGGTCTTCATTGATTTCAATTGTGCGCTTGCCACTGGCTGGAAGAAACCCTAAAGACATTGGCTCATGCCCGTCCTCCATCAGCCAAATTTCATATACGCTATTGCTTGGCATAACCACTGGGCGCTTGGACTCAACAACCAACTGATTAGTATCCATTGAGGCATTCATTATCCAGCCCGGCTGGTTTTCTTCATTGAAAATAAGTGGGACCCAAGCAGTTTCATCATCAATTTGATGTTGCGGCCACTGTAAAAAGAGCCCAACCGATAGCATCAAAGCGAGAGAGAAGCCCGCCAAGGATTGCCAAGACCAAACAAAGCCAGCTCCAGCTGGCGCTGTGCGCTGCTTTATTTTTTTCCACACTGCACTTGGCGGCTTCACAGCCGGCAAACTGGTATTGAGAACATCCAAATGCTCGCGCCACTGCTCGACCTCGCGCTGTAAATCGTGACTGACCGACAGTAGCGCCTCAAAACGCGCTTTTTCATCTGGGTCTAGACTGCCTAATACATACTCAGCAGCCGCCTGGTTGCGTTGCTCAGCATCTGTTAAATCGAAATCATGCATTGTCTCAACCTCTCTAACCCTCTTCTGATCCAAGTCTTAACCGTACCTAAGGAAGTTCCTGTGGTATCGGAAAGCTCCTGATGAGTTAATCCTTCAAAAAAAGCTCTCTCCAGATAGATGCGCTGCTGTTCAGGCAATTGCTTTAAACACGCATGCATAGCATCACTGTCTTGTGCCAGTGCCACTTGCTGTTCTTGAGTCGCCCCTTCATCGGCAACAAATTCCAGCGCATCATCACTGTCATGAAGATCTGAGTGCTTATTCGACCTAAGCATATCCAGCGCTTGATTACGTGCAATTGTGTTTAACCAAGTTTGCGCCTTTGCTTTAGAAGCATCGTACTTAGACGCATTATTCCAAACCTTGTAATACACTTGCTGCAAACAGTCTTCTGAAAGTGCTCTATCTTTTAATATACGCAGGGCGACACTAAATAGATTCGCTGATGATAGATCATAGAGCTTTTTTAATGCTTGATGCCGGCCTTGGGCACACTGCTCCAAAC
Organism: Pseudomonadales bacterium; assembly: GCA_049613705.1. GTDB lineage: Bacteria > Pseudomonadota > Gammaproteobacteria > Pseudomonadales > Balneatricaceae > Rs1. The sequence continues at coordinate 2,102 of JBMZCU010000321.1, forward strand.
AGTTGGCAAGTAAATCCTGCCGATCAGAAATATCATTACTAAACAACGACATAAATAAAGATTACCCTAAAATTAACGCAGAGGAATATCGAGGATGTACACAGTAATATAAATTGGTCAAGGAAGGAAGAGGCTGCGGCAAATACTCACCGGCTGCGTTACAGCCAGTGAGTGAGGAGAAATACGCCTAATAAAGGCTAAACAAATTTATGCGGCAAACTTTTTGCGTAAGAAATTATCAATTGACAGCTTACCTGGGCCCCAAATAACAACCGCAAGCAACATAGCACCCCACAGCTGATGATCGTAAAAACCACCGCCCCAAATTGTGGGATAAGAGATAACCGCCACGATATTAAAGGCGAAAAGTGCAAAAGCGACCGGGCGGCACAACAAACCTAACGCCAACAGTGGTGGCAAAATTAACTCGGCTGCAGTGCCCAAGTACGCCGCCATCTCCCAGGGAATAATCGGTACCTGATACTCTTCCTCAAATAGGTACAAGGTGCTATCCCAGCTGGCAATTTTTACCTGCCCTGCCTTAAAAAAAGCCAGAGCGGGAACGAGACGAAACGCCAGTAGCGCAAGTGGGGACAAATAGTTAAGTAGCAATTTAACCGCGCAGTCATAACTGGCGAGAACTTTATTAATCATCGATGCTCTCCGATTGAAGACAAAAATTGTTAATGACACCAAGGCCTATGTAATGACCGAGGTGGTGTTGCATATCTGAAATCTCAGCGAGCTGGCCAATAAGCTGCCCCTGCTTAACGGCCGATAGAAACTGCCCCTGCGTCGCAGATACCGATTGCAATTGTACCTGCATATCAGCATCGACGAAAATAAGCGCAGTTTCTGACTGAGACATGTCGATCCCCTCTAACTCATTTTTGCTAACACCCTGCCAAATAGAGACAATAGGGTTAGCAGAGGAAATCATTGAAACACTTGGATGCAGCGTAAAACATAGCTGTTCCTGCTGCTGAGCATTCAAAGACTCCAATTGAGCAAAGGGAAAACCAGATAATTCGAGCGTCTGTTTAGCGCGATCAACTGACCACTCTAAAGCCGCTATATCAGCTAAATATTCAAGCTCCCGTGTCTGCGGGCACTGTGCAATAAACCATGAAAACTGCGCGCCATAGCTCTCAATCGAGGGCTGCTCAAGTGGTACCTCTCGCACATACGCCTTAGCGAGCTGAGCGAAAAACGCCTCTCCAACTAAGGCTTCTGTCACGGGAAAGCACGCTTGCAGATAATCACTGAGGCTCAAAGTAAAGTTATTGCGATACACTTGAAGCAATTGGTCTAATGGAAAAGGGCCTGATGCATCAAGCGCATCTACGTCAGCACATTTTCCTAAAAGCTGGTCGGCGAATACCGACTGTAATTCAGCGAGTCGCATAGTGAACCTGCTGCGCTAGTATTACATCGCGTTGAATGTTTTCTGCTTGCTGCTTTTGCGCCTGTAGAACCTCAAGCGCTGGGATATCGGTATCCCACTCGATAAGTGCAGGTGCTGAACAGCGCTCGCGCAATTGCGCAAAAAGGGCCCACACGGGGTCGCTCACTTCACTGCCGTGTGTATCGATTAAAATCTCACCACTTTCAAGCACCTTGCGAGTAAAGCCTGCCAAGTGTATTTCAGCGACAGCATCGATATCAATATTATCTAGGTACGCTTGCGCATCTAGTCCTAAGTTAATGCTATTGACGTAAATATTATTTAAATCCAGTAACAACCCACACTGAGTACCACAGTGCAACGCGTTGAGAAAATCCCATTCCGTGATATCGCTACTGGCAAAACTTAAATAGGCGGTTGGGTTCTCGATCAATATATTGCGACCGAGTATATCTTGCACATTATTTACCCGATCAATAAAGTGCTGCAAACGGCGTTGCACCTTATCGGCCACGTCACTGCCGGCTTCTTCATCGACAAAAACCTGCACTTG
>JBMZCU010000322.1:0-4046 GCA_049613705.1 Pseudomonadales bacterium
TTAATGGGCGACGATGAAATAGTTAGGGAAACTATTTCATCGCCAGGTTAATAGTAAAGTTGCCTGCGGGTATCGAGTCGACCGTCGCCATCGCTGTCCAGAGCCTCGTCGACTGGGCCCAGAACATCATAGTTCACCTCTCGATGTACTTGGCCGTTGCGGCGGTAGCGTCTCTCACGCACTAATACGCCGTGGCGGAAGTCGCGCCGTACCTCGGTGAAGCCATCGTCGTTACTGTCTATTTCCAGCGTCTCTATCAGGCCGTTGCGATAGCGGGCGCGGGTTTCGTAGCGCCCGTCAAAGTCGTTGTCGTAGCGCGCGGCACTGAGAATGCCCTGCGCGTCAAACTGGAGCTGCAAATCGCTGCGCTGATCGAAGTCGCGGTCGCGCTCTAGAGTCCGCAGTACGCGCTGCTCGTAGCGATGGATTTCATCGAACACACCGTCGCCGTTGTAATCGCGTCCCGAGAGAGGGTCGGCTGGGCGGGCAAAGAGTAAGCTGAGTACGACCCCTGCAATAAAGGTGAACATCGGCAGGGCCAGTTTAGTACTGCGCTTGTCACTGGCCGCTGTATTGAGCGGGCTCTGCTGCGCCTCCCACTGTGTGAGTAATTGACGGGCGTGTCGGTAGTCACTTTCTTCTACCAGCACACTGACAACCCCCATAGGCTGCAGTTCGCCGACACCGCCTTGCAGGTACTCGCCGTCGATACGCGCTTCAATACCCGCGCGCTCCAGCAAATCTACAATCATATGCGCCTCCAGGGCACTGTCGGCGCTGTAGAGTAGCTTCACGTGTTGTCATCCTGTAAATGTTTTGTGGCCCTGTTCGCAACTAAGTGCTCTAGGCGTCGATGCAGCTCGTCGGCGCCTGCATCTAGAGACTTAGAGCGCAGCACTGCTTCGACGGTCTCGGCAGTGCACAGCCCAGCCTCGCGCTGGTTGCGCCGCAGGGTGTAGATTGAAGGCGCAGCACTGTCGATGGCAAGTGTGGGAAGTGTGTGTAAATAAGGGCTTTTGTTGTAGATTTTTTGCGCTTCCTGCCAGGTGCCATCGAGAATGATGAAGTGCTCGAAGGACGGCGCAAAGGTTAAATGTTGACTTGCAGGCCCCGGATAGAGCAGTGCGATAGCACCTTGATCGATCGCGGCTAAAAGCGTGTGGCACGGCTGCGTACGCTGCCACTTGATAAGGTGGATATCGCATTGCGCAAGGTTCAGCGCCAGCGCACCGGTATTGGTCGGGCGCTCGCACTCGCGCGGGTGTGTCAGTAAAAAAATGCTCACCCTTTGCGCTGTTCCTCGAGTTGGTTTTCGAGGCTCTTTAAATCGCCGAGCACCCAGACGTCGCAAATACGCGCAGCATTGAAACTGAACAGGGCGCAACCGCTCCAAGTAACGCGCTCACCAGTGGCGGCGTAGCCCATGAAATCCGCACGGTGTATACCGCTAAAGGACATTTTGGCGAATACTTTATCGCCCTCTTCAACCAATTCTTGCACAGTACACAGATAGTTATCGAGCGCGGCGTGAACCATGGCGACGTAGTCGCAAAAACCTTGATGGCCTATTTTATGCTGCCCCAGCGAGCCGCGAAAGCTAAAGTCAGGCTCTAGGATTTCACTGATGGCACGGGTGTCGTGGGCGTCCCACAGTTCGCTGTAAAAGCGGCGTACTTGCTGTTTCTTCATATTGGCTTACTCTCTGTATTCATGCTTTCCCACAGGGGGTGAGTACGCATGATGTTTAAAAAGGCACTGACTTTAGGCGCTTTGAGCATATCTCGATGTACCAGTAGCCACACGGGGACGCTCCACTGCTGTTGCAGTGGAATTAACTGCAGTGCTGGATGTTGTTGCGCGCGATAGCGCGTCGTAAACGCCAGCCCCATACCCGCTTCCAGCGCGCCGTGTACTATGCGGTAGTCCGATGCAGTCAGTGCGATTTGCTCAGGCGGGACATTGTCGTATATCCACGCGTTCCAAGGCAAGTGGTCCAGGCGCTCTCGCAGGGCCAAAAAGCGGTGCTCAACTAAGGTTTGCGCGCTGGGTATACCGTGCTTAGCGCAATAATCGCGGTGCGCGCACAAGGTAATGGGCAGCTCGCACAAGGGCAGTACTACGTTGTCAGGTGTACTGGGCTTAGTGCCTGCGCGGATGGCGATATCGGCTTCACCGTATTCGAGATTAAAGTTGCGCAGGTCGCCGATAATATCAAGCTGCACGCTGGGGTGCTGCTGGTTAAAGTCGAGTAGCGCGGGCATGATCAGCTCGGCGAGCTCGTTGACACAGGTAATACTCAAGCGGCCTGTTAGCTGTTGAGCAGTATCTTGTAGGCGCGCGCTCAACTGCTTGAGTTGCTGTTCGGTGTTTTCGCCAAGGCGCATGAGTTCGATACCCGCCTCAGTGGGGAGGTAGCCGCGGTCACTGCGCTGGAAAAGTTTCACGCCGAGTTGTGCCTCTAGGCTGTCGATATGGCGCATCACCGTAGAGCGATGCACATCAAGTACTTTGGCAGTAGCGCTGAGGGTTTTAAGTTCAGCCAGTTTATAGGCGGTTTTGAATTCGTTCCAATTTTGCATAAAAGTATTGTTGCATAAATGCACATATATGTCTTTTTATTGCTCATTATGCGCATAATCGCAACTGTGTATAGTGCTGCCACTCTTATGTTTAAAGTGAACACACCATGCATACTCAAGTTCTGATTATCGGAGGCTTTGCCGGCGCCAGCACATCGCAGACGCTCTCCAAGCTGGGCGTTGAAAATATACTGATTGACCGTAAAGATTACTTTGAGGTGACCTTTGCCACCTTGCGCAACGCCGCAGCACCTGCACTTACTGGAAACCGTGCCCGTAAAAAGTACAGTGACTTTATCCGCGCGACCTTTGTACAGGGGGATGTTTCCCAGCTGTATGCAGACCGGGCAGAATTGGACGATGGACGAGTGCTTTCATTCGAGCGTGTGGTTATCGCCTCGGGCACCCGCTACCCCAGTTTGAGCTTGGCCAAGAGCGCACAAATGACGAGTTTAGAGGCGCGCAATCGAGAATTCGCTGATCTCCACCGACAGCTAGTGGACGCTTCCAGCGTGTTGATTTTAGGCGGTGGTACTGTAGGTGTGGAACTGGCAGGTGAAGTGGCTGCGGCACATCCAGATACGTTGGTGACACTGGCTCACGGCGCTGCACACTTGCTTCCCGGTTTTAAACCTAAGATGCAGCACACAGCATTGGCGCAGCTGCGTGCACTCGGTGTTGAAGTGGCCTTGAATACCCGCTATGCACTGAAAGATGAGCACTACCTCAATACTGAAACGGGTGAGGCGGCCAGTGCTGATGTGATTCTACCGGCCACAGGCACTGTGCCCAACAATGACTTTTTACAACCGCAGATGTCACATATCCTCGATGCGCAGGGCTTTGTGAAGGTAGATCATGGGCTGGAAGTTGTAGCACAGCCTAGGTTCTATGCATTGGGCGATATCGCCGATGTCGGTGAGGCGAAGCTAGGTTATCTAGCTCAGCAGCAGGGAGAGTATTTGGGTAAGCGCATCGCCAGGTCCCTACGCGGTAAAGCGGTGAAAGCCTATAGGCGCAACCCGTTAATGGCGCTGATACCCACAGGGCAGCGCAGCGGCGTTGTTCAGTTGCCCTTTGCAGTGACCACTTGGCAGATGTTGGTCAATATGAAGCAGAAGGACCTCTTCATCACTAAGACTTACAAAGGCTTAGGTGCAAAATGAGAGGTCAGCGACTTTGACGACTTGGCCACTGACGGATATATCATAAATCTCACCGCCTGCGAGGTGGAGCGCTACCTCGATCGCGCTCGGCCTATTGGCAAAGCGCCCCTGGGCGATACTTACCTGCTCATCTGTGATCAATTGGTGTTTGTGCAAATAGGCCGCTGTGGGGCCGGCGGCGCTGCCGGTGGCGACATCTTCGACGCTGCCAGCGTTGTCCCAAGTACGCCCTTCAAGCGCTGCGATATCCAGCACATAGAGGAATTTGGCGCCGTGCTGCTCGAGCAGCGCAGAGATATCA
>JBMZCU010000323.1:0-4041 GCA_049613705.1 Pseudomonadales bacterium
TAAATCTAATAAAAGGATCTGCTCATGTTTGGAAAACTCCACCGACTGCTCACTGCCACTGTCGCCACCTGCATGCTCACCCCATTGGCTCACGCCGAGAAGTGGGATATGCCGATGGCTTACTCAGATACCAACTACCACACTCAAAATGCCAAGCTCTTTGCCGATGCGGTTAAAGTTGCAACTGAAGGTAAACTCGATATCGTCGTTCACGGCGGTGGTTCACTCTACGGCGGCTCTGAAATCAAGCGCGCGATCCAAACCGGGCAAGCGCAAATCGGCGAGCGTCTACTCTCTGCTCACGCCAATGAAAACCCTATTTACGCATTTGACTCTGTGCCTTTCTTGGCCTCGTCTTTTGACGACTCCGTCAAGCTGTGGAACGCAGCTCGCCCCGAACTAGAAAAGGTCCTAGCGCGCGACAACCTCGTACTGCTTTACTCAGTGCCTTGGCCCGGACAGGGATTGTACTTTAAAAAAGCAGTCAGTAGTAAAGCTGACACTAAGGGCGTCAAATTTCGCTCTTACAATGCCGCGACAGCACGCCTTGCCGAGCTGATGTCAATGCAGCCGGTACAAGTAGAAGCTGCTGAACTCTCTCAAGCACTGGCCACAGGTGTGGTGGAATCTATGATTTCATCGGGCTCTACCGGCTACGACCGCAAAGTGTGGGAGCAGCTGAGCCACTTCTACGATGTTAACGCCTGGTTGCCACGCAACTATATCTTCGTTAACAAAGATGCCTGGGATGACTTAGATAGTTCTACGCAGAGCATTGTTAAAGGCATGGCCATGCTCGCCGAACAAGCCGGTACCGCCAAAGCACAACAGCTGTCTGACTGGTACATCGCCCAGCTAGCAGCTAACGGCATGCAGACTCAGCCAGCCGAAGGTCAATTGCTGCAAGACCTTAAAGATATCGGTCAGAAAATGACTGCCGAGTGGAAAGAGGCTGCCGGTGACACTGCCGACACTATCCTCTCAACCTACCAGAAATAATAGCGCGACTCTGGTACACAGCGGTCAATGTCAATAAGGGGAATAGCGTTAAATCTTCGATAGATTCGCAGCTTTAACGCCTCTCCCCGCGACAGCGCCCTCCGAGGGTTTGCGACCGCTAGATTAACGATTCTCTGCGCCGCGATTTTCGCGGCACACTGCACAGCCCAGGTTATTTCATGACAGCCATACGACGCACCCTGCACGGCCTTTACACTGCCTGCGGATATATCGCCGCAGCCTTTCTTATCGCGATTCTCGCACTTATCGTCTTCCAAGTGGCCGGGCGCCTGATCGGCTACCCAACACCGGGTATCACCAACTACGCAGGTTACTGTATGGCAGGGGCATCCTTTTTCGGTCTCAGTTATGCTTTGCACAACAACAGCCACATCCGCGTATCGCTCTTTCTGAACATGTCTAAGCGCTATCGCCTGGCGCTTGAGCTGTGGTGCCACGTCATTGCTACCGCACTTGCCTACTACTTCTGCTACTACGCTTTCAAAATGACTTACTGGTCACACAAATTTCACGATGTCTCACAGGGGCAAGATGCCACCCCTCTGTGGATACCACAGCTCGTTAGCGGTATAGGCACAGTGATCCTCGCCCTGGTACTCAGCGAGAGGCTAATCCTGCTGATTTGCAAGCGCGATACCAGCTCCCTCGACACCAGCGCAGCACAGGAGTAACCCGCGATGGAACACATAGAATTAATCAGCATTTTTCTCTTCGTGCTTTTTTTGCTGCTCGGCACAGGTGTCTGGGTGGGCTTTGCGCTCATGGGCGTCGCCATCGTCGGCCTTGAGCTTTTCACCTCCCGCCCGGCTGGCGATGCGATGCTCACCACTATCTGGTCATCCTCCACCAGCTGGTCCCTGACAGCACTGCCACTTTTTATATGGATGGGTGAAATTCTCTTTCGCACCAAACTTTCGCAAGATTTATTTAAGGGACTCTCGCCTTGGCTCTCGGGGCTGCCTGGCGGTTTACTGCACACCAATATCGTCGGCTGCACCATTTTTGCGGCAGTCTCCGGCTCCTCAGCGGCCACACTGACCACTGTGGGAAAGATGTCCATCCCTGAACTTGAAAAGCGCAATTATCCGCGCCATTTGATCATAGGTACTCTCGCCGGTGCCGCTACATTGGGCTTGATGATTCCTCCATCGCTGACCCTGATCGTCTACGGGGTGACCATCAACGAATCTATCTCCAAGCTGTTTCTCGCCGGTATAGTGCCGGGGCTAGTACTGGCCTCGCTCTTCATGCTCTATGTAGCGCTATACTCCATCGCCAAAGGCCGCGGTGATATCTTGGTCGATGCCGCCACCAGCTTTAAACAAAAGCTCGCCGCCTCGCGCTTTTTGATCCCTGTCCTGCTGCTCGTGATCTTCGTCATTGGCTCTATGTATACAGGTATTGCCACAGCGACAGAGGCCGCAGCCTTCGGCGTCATTGGCGCGTTTATCCTGGCAATCAGTCAAGGCTCAATGAACTTGGCGACCTTTAAAGCCAGCATCCTTGGCGCCGTTAGCACCTCAGCGATGATCGCACTCATTCTAATGGGGGCGTCATTCCTCTCACTCTCCATGGGCTTCACCGGTTTGCCGCGTGCACTGGCAGAGTGGATCGCAACCATGGAGCTGAGCCGCTTTGAGCTACTTATTGCACTGTTGCTGTTCTATATCGTTATCGGTTGCTTCCTCGACGGTATCTCCGCAGTTGTACTGACTATTGCCATTGTAGAGCCGATGATCCGCCAAGCCGGTATCGATGTCATTTGGTTCGGTATCTTTATTGTCGTGGTGGTTGAAATGGCACAGATAACACCGCCGATTGGCTTTAATTTATTCGTGTTGCAAGGCATGACAGGTCACCCTATCGGCTATGTCGCACGCACGGCCATTCCGATGTTTTTAATCATGTTATTGATGATTTTCGTGCTGATTGCACTGCCAGAGCTAGCAACTTGGTTACCTGAGCAAATGCGTGAGCGCCCTTAATGCCAGCAACGGATATCGCCGTATTAGGTGCGGGTATGGTAGGTGTTTGCAGTGCTCTAGCACTGCAGCGCCAGGGCTATCAAGTAACGCTAATCGATCGCAAACTCCCCGGCGAAGAGAGTTCCTTTGGCAACGCCGGGATGATCACCCCAAGCTCATTACTGCCGATCAACAACCCCAACCTGTTGCGCCAGCTACCTAATTTGCTGGCCAATAAAAGCGCGGGCTTTAACTACAAGCTGCCCTACACAGTACGGCAAATAACACCGCTGAGCCGTTTTCTCTCCCTGAGCCGCGAGCCGTATTGCACACCGCGCATTGAAGCCCTACACCAATTAATAGCGCTTTCGCGCCAGCACCACCAAACACTCAGTTCCTCGGCAAATTGCACCGAGCTACTGCGCCCCAGTGGCTGGCTCAAGCTCTATCGCAGCACCGCTGCACTGCACAGTGCAGGGGCTGAGCTCAGCCTCTACGAGCGCTACAACATTGCGACCCGTCAGTTGAACCAGCTGCAACTGCAAGCGGAGTATCCGGCACTGCACCCTATCTTTACATCGGGATTGCTGATTGAAGAGGCACTTTCTGTCGCTCGGCCAGATCACTTGGTCAAAGCCTACGCCAAGCTTTTTACCCAGCGCGGTGGGAGCTTTGTAAAACGTAACATTCAGCGTATTACCCAGAGTACTGAGCACTGGCAGCTGTGCGATGAGCACGCAGAGCTCCACAGCTACAGCCAACTAGTGCTGGCAACGGGCCCTTGGTCAAAGCAAGTTCTGGCACCACTGGGGATAAAATTACCGATGATTTACGAGCGCGGCGCCCACCGAGAGTATACCTGGGACAGTGCGTGTACACTCAACACGCCAATCCACGACGTCGAAGGCAGCTATGTACTCACTCCAACACCTAACGGGGTGCGTATCACTTGCGGTGTAACTCTAAGCGATTTGGATAGCCCCTACTCTCTGCGACAGTTAGAAGGTGCTCAGACACGTGCCCGTGAAGCGCTGCACTTTAGTCGCGACTACAGCAG
>JBMZCU010000324.1:0-4038 GCA_049613705.1 Pseudomonadales bacterium
CGCTTTAATCGTTGTTTTTCAGGTTTTAACAAGGGGCGTTGATGAGGCAGTCAGGCATGCGAATAGCCGTTCTTGGTGGCGGTAGTTTTGGGACTATTATTGCAAATATAGCCGCGCAAAAAGAGACGCATGTTGTGCAGTGGATGCGCTGCGCTCAACGCGCCCAGGAAATCAACCAGCTGCACACCAATCAGCAGTATTTACCAGGGTGTCAGTTAGAGCCAAATCTAGTTGCAACATGTGATATGCAGGCGGCGGTTGAGCAAGCCGATTTAATATTTGTCTCTATCCCCAGTGCACATTTTCGCAGTGTTATCGCTCAGGCCAGTATGTATATCCGCAAGGGTGCTTATATTGTCAGCACGACTAAGGGGATTGAAGAATCAACCTTTAATTTGATGAGCCAAATCCTGCAAGAAGAAGTACCACAGGCAGAAGTAGGGGTGATCAGCGGGCCGAATCTAGCTAAAGAATTGGCGCAGCAGCAACTGACCGCAACAGTGATTGCAAGTCAGCACAAAGGACTGAGAGACTGCGTCCAGAATTTACTGCATCTGCCTTATTTTAGGCTCTATGCCAGTGATGATATGTACGGCGTTGAGCTCGGCGGCACGCTCAAAAACATCTATGCTATTGCCTCGGGTTTAAGTAGTGCACTTGGTGTCGGTGAAAATACAAAGAGTATGCTGATGACGCGTGCGCTGGCCGAAATGAGCCGTTTTGCCGTCAGCATGGGCGCAAACCCCTTAACCTTTTTAGGGCTTGCTGGCGTCGGTGACTTAATTGTGACTTGTATGTCGCCGCTTAGCCGTAATTACAGGGTGGGTTATGCCATTGGTCGAGGCCGGTCTCTCAAAAAAGCGATTGCCGAGCTGGGGGAGGTTGCTGAAGGGGTTAATACTTTGCGCATAGTGCGTGAAAAAATGATCGAGCTCGATATTTATATGCCGCTAGTACAAGGGCTCTACGATGTGGTCTATCAAGGGGCTTCGGTGTCCGAGGTTGCCAATACGCTTATGATGAGTGATCAAGGGGCTGATGTGGAGTTCGTGTTGCCATCCCCTCAGAATTTTTAACTGTGTTGATTTTAATGCGCCATGGCGAAGCCGTAGCCGGTGGGGACAGCGATGATACAAGGTCGTTGACGGCCCAGGGAAAGGCTAGGTTAGAGAGCCTTTACGAGCAGTATTACGATGTCTTCAAAGGTGTTGAACGTGTGCTTTGTAGTCCGTATTTGCGTGCGCGCCAGAGCGCTGACGTTTTCATCGGCGCAGAATGCGAGCTAGTTGTTGATGCTGGCCTAACACCTTGTTCTGATGTTGATCAGGCGCTTCAAGCTCTTGAAGCGCACTGGTGTGACAACTTACTCGTGGTGACTCATCAGCCATTGATATCTCGTTTGATCAGCTATTTAGAGTACGCAAACTACCATACATCGCAACCTGTACGTCCAGGTGACGCCTTTCAATTTGATATGCCTTGGCCTGCAGCTAGTTGTGCTCAGCGCCTGTATCCTGATCTTGTGCTGCCTTGAGCTCAAACTGTTGAATTTTATCCATAATCATACTGCTGCCCGGGTACATCGCTAGCGCTAGTGTTGCTTTATTGCTGGCTAAGGTTCGCCTGCCCAAGGCGCTGTGGGCTGTAATGAGGTCGGCATAAATATCAACATTTGGTTTTATGGACAGTAAATTATCTGCCCACTTAATGTAGTGCTCTATTCCCTGCGTATCTTTTTTATGAATGCTCTGAATTAACAGTGTTCGCATGCCTAGTAACTCTGCGAGATCTCTGAAGTACAGATTCGAAGTTGCAGGAGATAGGTACTGTAGTTGCGTGCCGCGGCTTTTGATGAAGGCGGTTAAGCCTGAAAGTGATATTAACGTGTGGAAGAAGAAAACACTCATGACAGTTGTAGCGCCTATGGTTACAGTTGTGATGAGTGTGTGTAACGCACGGCTGAGTGAAAGCGTGGTGTGTTTTGTTTGATGGCTGTGAATGACAAAGAGTATCAATAGCCAGATAAACCACAGTGCTGCACTGTGATAAAAAGGTAGCTCAACTTGGGTGTGAAAGCTGATGGGAAAGAGCAGCGCAAAATAACGTAGCCCTCTGCGTTTGCCCAGTTTATATAAAGCACTGAGAGTGGCACCTAGAGCAATAAATAGCCCTAACAGCGATACAGCGCCACCTTCTATCATCCAAAACAGGATTTCATTGTGCGGATGGCTGAAGTGAGAGGAGCTTAGCCGTTTAGCCTCGGGGTAATCAATTTTGGCTTCTTGAAAAACTTGATCGAAGCTACCCAGTCCATAGCCAAAGATAGGCTGTTGTTTGAATGTTTGCCAGGATAGATCATAGATATAGGTGCGGGCGTGTGTCGTTCTTTGGCTAATTTTACTTTCGTATTTTTCAAGACCGTTCGATTGATTAAAGCCAAAGCCTACACCTGCAGCAAAGAAGATGAGCATAGCTGAGGTTAACTTTGGGGCTTTTTTCAACACGGGGAAACTGGCGATCAGCCATATTGGAAAGGCGATCGCGAAAGAAACCAGTGTTGTTCTCGAGCCGATAGCGAGAAGCATTGTGGTCGTTGTCAGCAGGGTAAATAGCAGTAAGAAGGTGGCAAATGTTGAGCGGCTTTTTTGAGCAGGAGCGCTAAGTAGGTAGAGTGCGCTAAAAAAGCCAGTAGTCAGTAGGCTAGCTAATACATTGACTTGCTGTATTGTGCTGATGGGGTGGTTGCCCGCAGTTCGCGGTATCAACGATGTCCAGTGCCAGCCCTGGAGTTGGGTGAAGGCAAGTGCGGCATGAATACTTGCGGCGCAGCTGATAATAAATAACAGGGTCTCAATATGTCGACGTGTAAAGCGCGCCTGAAATAGCGCGATAAAAAACAAATAACCGGCGATGATGTAGCCAAGCCTCATTAGCCAAGTATCTGGCTGAACAACATCCAGTGCTAAGCCGCTTACAGTAAGGCCAGCTGGAAGAGCTGCCATAGCTAACCAATATCGCGGAAGAGTCAGGCAATTGTGCTGCAGGCACTTAAAGATAGCGGCGCTGATCGTAATCAGCGCCGCTATCCACACTAGGTTATTGTAGGGAATACTAAGTGTTTCCCCGCCTGGTCCCTGCTGAAAGTAAAAGGGGGTTACTGCGAGCGTCGCCGCTACTAAAAGGCTGAATAAAGAGCTTGTCTGCGGCATAATGTATTCATTTTAATAAAGAAAATGCAGCAACTATAGCAGATAAAAGGACGCGGTGTGGATAAGTCTTGTGAGATTGAACTAAAGGTGCGAGGCGCTGTGCTAAGGGGTGTTATCTATAATCCTCAAGCCGAGAGAACAGTGGTAGCCTTGCACGGCTGGCTTGACAACGCGGCTAGCTTTGCCTGTCTTTCAAAGCACTTCTCTACTTGTAGAGTGATTGCGCTAGAGTTTTTTGGTCACGGTCATTCGGATCATCGCCCCGCGGGGGCCGTCTATTACCTGTGGGAAAATGTCCTGGATTTACACTGCGCTTTAGAGGCGCTTGATTTAGGTATGGTCACACTCGTTGGGCACTCGATGGGAGCCAGTGTGGCCATGTTATACGCTGCAAGTTTTGCGCAACGTGTCGAGCGCCTGTGTTTGATTGAGGGGTTGGCGCCACTGCACTACTGTGAGTCTGAGCTCCCCGCACTGATGGCAAATGCGATGAAACGACACCTGCGTAAGCGCAGAGTCACGTATTACGACACGTTAGATACATTGATTGCTGCACGGGCAAAGAGTAAGTTTAGCCTCAGTCAAGAGGCTGCCAGTGCCTTGGTGAAGCGAGGTGCACGTGTGGCTTCGCAAGGGGTTTGCTGGCGCTCTGATCCGGCGTTATTGAATCCTTCAGTCCAGCGTTTTAGCAAAGCGCAAGTGATGCACTTTTTGGCTGCAGTCAACGTGCCTGTCCTGTTGATTTTAGGGGATGAGGGAATCGAGACTACACATTGGCAAGCTTATTACACGCAATTGACGCAGCTGGAAGTACACCGTCTTAAAGGTA
>JBMZCU010000325.1:0-3772 GCA_049613705.1 Pseudomonadales bacterium
GCCTGTTCGCGGGTCTACGCTCTTTACTTTCACTTTGGAGTGAAGCCGGGAAATGTCGTTCTCAAGGCGCGGCTCGCCGATGACCTCACCGCTCATGGGCTGGGATAACCCATCGCCGACGCGCTTAGGCTCGACTAACAAGTGCGCTCCAGGCTACGACATACAAGTACTCAGCGATGAGGGGGAGATATTGCCGCGCGGTGAAATCGGCAATATCTGTGTGCGCCTGCCGATGCCGCCCGGGGCGAGCTGGCAGATCTGGAATCAGCCTAAGCGCTACAGCCAAGCTTACCTTGAAACTTTTGACGGCTATTACAACACCGGTGATGGTGGCTTTGTCGATGACAGTGGCTATGTGTTTATCACCGGTCGCACAGACGATGTAATCAATGTGTCTGGCCACCGATTATCGACAGGAGAAATGGAAGAGGCGCTGTCAAGCCACGAGGCAATTGCCGAGTGCGCAGTCATCGGCGTACCTGATCAGCTCAAAGGGCAGTTGCCACTGGGGTTGGTTGTGCTCAAGGCGGGGAGTGATATTAGCGGCGAACAGCTCGGCGTGGAGTTAGCGGCAAAGGTGCGCGGCCAAATCGGCGCACTGGCGTGTTATCGCGAAACCATTGTTGTGCAGCGATTACCTAAGACTCGCTCGGGGAAAATTTTACGCGCCGTATTGCGCAAAGTCGCCGCCAGTGAAGATTATCAAGTACCCTCGACCATCGACGACCCGGCTATCTTGCAAGAGATTGAGCAGTGCATCGCCGGGCGCACCGCTGGCGCTACCGCTTGAGGATGTGCTGAGAGACATGTCCGCTGGCCATTAGCATGAGCATTTCAAAGCCAACTGTCGCCGCCAGCAGCGCGCTCATACCCGCGTGATCGTGCGGCGGGCTGATCGTATTGATATCGGCGGCGACAATCTCGAGCCCCGCACAGGCTTTGAGCAATGCTAACCCCTCGCGAGCCGTAGCGCCGCCCCAAGTTGGCGAGCACACTCCGGGGGCGACACTTGGATCGAAGAAGTCCATGTCGAAGCACAAGTAGACAGGACGCGAGCCTATGCTGTCGCGCACTTGCCTCATGACATCGCCAATACCACGCTCTAGTAGCTGTTCCATGTCGATCAACTGATAGCCCAGCTGATCGGTGAATTGATAAACGTTGTCGACCATGTGGCTGCCGCGCCTTCCGATGTGAAAACTGCGCTGACAGTTAATCAATTGCTCTTCACTGGCGCGGGTGAAAGGCGTTGCATTGCTGTAGCCTTCGACAGAGTAAGCATCTGTGTGGGCATCGATATGCAGCACGCAAAGATCTGGGTAGCGCTTGGACAGGGCGCGCATTTGCCCCAGCGCAATCGCACCATCGCCACCAAAGCTCAGCGCAACAGTGCCATCGCTAATGACATCGCTTAGCGCACTGTCAATCAATTGAGTTGCGCGCTCGGCATTGCCACTGTCGAGTGCAATATCACCCAGGTCAACGGCGTTGAGCGCACTGACAGGATCGATACCGCTGCGCCCGTCGTAGCGGCTGATCAAGCGCGACTGCTCGCGAATAGCACTGGGCCCGTGACGAGCGCCAATGCGATCGGGGTCGACTCCGCAGTCAAAGGGAATACCGAGAACGGCAACTTTAGCGTTATCAGTACTTGTTGCACGGGGCATGTTGAGGAAAGTACCTGGCTGTGAAAAGTGCTTCTCGAGAGTGCGCATGGGGCGTCCTTTGTAGAGTTGAAACGCTAAAACTACGGGATAAGTATCAATTTTTCAATTGCTTAACGCTGTAGCTTCACACCGAATAAGACTGTGGAAAGCATAGCTTTTTGATAGGCCTTCTTACAGCGGGTAACGATTGGTTCTGTGTGTGCAAATTGGCATGCAGGGGAAAGGCGCGGCGCACGGGGCGCCGCCGTTAGGTTAGACGACCATATCCACTTGTTGCACGGAGCCGACTTCACCGCTTTCAGTTAGGTAAAAACTACTCGATCTTACTTGCCCATGCTGTTGATTTTCATCGTCTTTAATGGCGAAAGGAGTATCGGTAGCGCCTAGGTATATGGCACCTATGTCCTGAGATTTGAGGCTCGTTAGGCTGTCAATCTCATCGCTTTTGCGCCACAGCTGCAGTTGATCAAAGATACTGTCGGCTTCATCGATGAAATTGTTGCCGTCTTCATCGTAAGCGGCAAGCTCGGCAAAGCCATTACCGGTGAGGGCGCCGAATAATTCGGTGCCGTCATTGATCACACCGTCTTGGTTTTTATCCAGTGCGAGCATAGCGCCACTGTTTAAGTAGCTGATTAGCTCTTCATCGCCATCGGCATCCAGATCGAAGGCAAATTTTTGCCCATCGAGATCGGCCGCTTCACCGGGGTAGTTAATGATCAGAGGGTCGACAAAAGTGACTTGGCTAAATTCTGTAGTCTCTGTGTAGCTGAAACTGCGCTGCATGTTGAGCGCTAAATCGAAGCTAAAGGATTTGCCATCGGCCGTAGTGATACTGCCGGCACTATTGTATGAGAGCTCCTCGCTCTCTGTGTACTCGTAATGTGTGTTAACACTGAGCTCAATGGCGATGGGCTTGCGCTCAAGGGGTTTCGCCAGATTGGGTTCGCCACTTGCTTGAGGCTGTTGCACCGTGTCGTTGAGCTGCAGAATAGAGGCCGTCTGCGCGGCATTTTGCTCGGCGCTCTGTGCTTGGTCTGCATTTAAACTGATGGCGCGCATCAAACTCTGAAAGAGTGCCGTGGCTGTCAGCACTTGCTTTTGGCGCTCATTTTCCAGTGCCTGCGCCGTTTTAAACTCAAGTCCATTTTCTGTTCTCACTAAGATTGCGTTGCTATCGCTCTCGTCCTGTCCCTGCTCAGTCAAGGCTAGAAACTGCGAAAAGCGTTCTGCGGCACTCAGATTAGCATCAGCATCGCTCGGTGCATTTAGCCCCACGCTGTAACTCAGCGACTCACTGCGCGTTTGCGTCGTGGTTTTGCTGTAGCTGTGGCTGGCACGGCTATTTATCTCACTAGATTCTATGATCATATGACACTCTCCTTGGGTGGTATTTCGGCAGACATCAAAAATGAATTTTGATTAAATATTTGCCATCAAATAGTCATTTTGATCAGTTGCCGTTTGTCATATAAGGCAAAAAGTATGCCAGTTCACTAAATGTTATCTGTGAACCGGCAATAGGAGGGGAGGTAGTGGGGAAGTTTCAGCTGTCTTTTAGTTGTTGCCAGGCTGTATTTGCCTCTTTTTGGTAGCGTTTCCAGTCGCCGTTGAGCCAGCGCTCGCGGCCGCGCTCTGCATAAAACAAATGCAGTTGATCACCAAAAAACTCCCACACGGTGCCGTCGGTGGGAATTAATCCCTCACCTAAGCTCAGCGCATTGGCGCAAAAGCCATTGTACTGAGGTTTGTAGCGTTCAGGAGAGGCTGCAAATTTATCGGCTGAAGTTTGAGAGGCAAAGTACCAATTGGCCCCTTGCCATTGAACGCTATAGCGTTTGCTGCCGGCAACTTCACGGTGCGAGCGCTGAACGGCAGCGTCGTAGTAGGCCGTGGTATCATGCCCACCGATCGCCTTGTCGCCCCAGTAGCTTTTGCTGACAACTTCAGCAGTGCTGATGCTGCTGGCGCAGCTGAGCAGCACAGCGAAAATGAGTGATTTTTTCATATTGTTATTCGTCCTCGTCACCAAGATCAAACGTAGGCATCATATCCATTTGTGGCGAAACGAATGTTGTCTCTTTTTGCGTATTCAGTACTGCGCT
>JBMZCU010000325.1:3782-4025 GCA_049613705.1 Pseudomonadales bacterium
ACCTGCGATGTAACCAAGGGCACCTAAGATATCTTGAAACTTAGCGCGCTCTTGCGCTGCGTTAAGTTGCTCTTGCAGGGGCTGAATCTGCGCTGAGACGGCCCGCGCGACAATGTGCTCAATATCCTGTGAGCTAGATTTTACTTGATAATTGGAGGGCTTAGCAGCTGCGCTCTGGTTTGCCTGTACTTGCCAATGGGCGCGGTGTCCATCTTGGGTATCTGCAGTGATACGATAATCTGC
>JBMZCU010000326.1:0-3996 GCA_049613705.1 Pseudomonadales bacterium
GGTGTCTACGGTCTGCTCTCAGCCAGTTTTTTCGTCGCCATGGACGCGGTGGATGTCGCCTTTACCGAGGCGGCTGTCGGCGCGGGTATCTCAACGTTGCTGATACTGGTAGTGCTCTCCATGACAGGGCGCCAACAAAAAGCTACGCGCCACAGACCTCTAGCGGCCCTACTCGTGGCCGTTGGCAGTGCGCTGCTGCTGTTCTACGGCATCTCAGATATGCCGCTATTTGGTGATCCGCAAGCACCGATTCACAACCACGTGGCGCCGCGCTATATTTGGGATTCACCCAGCGAAGTTGGCATCCCCAATATTGTGACCTCAGTACTGGCCAGCTACCGCGCCTTCGATACATTTGGCGAGGTCGTGGTTATCTTCACTGCAGGTATGGGCGTGCTGGCGCTGCTCTCATCGACTACCCCCTCCACGAGACCAGAACCGACACTGCACAGCGAGCACAGTGTGATCCGCATCGTCTCCAAGATTCTTTTTCCCTTTATCTTTCTGTTCGGGCTATACGTACAGTTTCACGGTGACTTCGGACCGGGTGGAGGTTTCCAAGCGGGGGTTATTTTCGCCGCGGCAATCATTCTCTACAGTATGCTGTTCGGGCTAGAGGTGGCCACAAAGGTATTCAAACCTGATGCCATTCGCCTCATCGCGGCGCTAGGTGTGCTGATCTACGCCAGCGTCGGCGTGGCCAATATACTCAGCGGGGCGAACTTCTTCGATTACAGCACCCTCGCCGCCGATCCTGTAGCTGGCCAGCACGTGGGGATTCTGCTGATTGAGCTGGGTGTGGGCTGTACCGTCGCCGCGGTGATGGTGATGATATTTTTCAGTTTCAGTGCGCGCCGCGAGCAGCAGCTTGCCGATACCGACACGGAGGATACCTCGCTATGATCGCCGGATTGTTCAATAACTGGATCGTGATTATCTTGATGATGAGTGGGCTCTACATCGTCATCGCGCAGGGCAACCTGATTAAAAAAATTATCGGCTTAACCCTGTTTCAAACTTCTGTGTTTATCTTCTACATCAGCATGGCCAAAGTAGAGAGCGGCACGGCACCTATCGTTGCAGAAGGTACGATGCTCTACTCCAACCCGCTACCTCACGCATTGATCCTGACGGCAATTGTGGTCGGCATCTCTACGACGGCGCTGGCGCTGTCACTGGTGGTGCGTATCAAAGAGGCCTACCGGAGCATTGAAGAGGAAGACATCCAGCGCGCAGACAACGAGGAGTAGACGCAGAGCATGACACAGCTACCCGTTTTACAAGTTATCCTGCCACTGATTGCAGCGCCCCTGTGCCTTGTGCTTAAACGCACGCAGCTGATCTGGCTATTCAGCCTGGCAGTCAGTGCGAGCACACTAGTGATCAGCGCACTGCTGGTAGTACAAGTCGGCGAAAGTGGCCCTATCAGCTATCAGTTTGGCGGCTGGGCTCCGCCCTGGGGTATCGAGTATCGCATCGACTCTCTCAACGCCCTGCTACTGCTGATCATCTGCGCGATGAGCACCGCCGTACTGGTCGGTGCACAATCGAGCATCAGTGTAGAAATAGCTTCTGACAAGCAGGGCACTTTTTACATCCTCTACTTGTTGTGCCTGGCGGGCCTCTTGGGCATCGTCGCCACTGGGGATGCATTTAATATCTTCGTTTTTCTTGAGATATCCTCGCTCTCCACTTATGCGCTCATCGCCATGGGCCGCGACCGGCGTGCACTGTGGTCCGCCTACCAATACCTAGTAATGGGTACCATAGGTGCGACCTTTATCCTCATCGGCATCGGCATGATGTATCAGGTCACTGGCACACTGAACATCGCCGACCTCGCGATACGCCTGCAAGAGGTACCACAAAAGCGCACAGTATTAACCGCCTTTGTGTTTATCTTGGTTGGAGTCTGCCTCAAACTGGCGCTCTTTCCGCTCCACCTTTGGCTGCCCAATGCCTACGCATACGCCCCTTCTATCGTCACCGCATTCCTCGCCGCCACGGCGACTAAAGTTGCCGTCTATCTATTGATTCGCTTTAGCTACACCGTCTTTGGTCCTGCGCTGTCCTTCGCGGCAGTGCCACTGCAGACATTTTTTGTCGTCCTGGGGTTAGCTGGGGTATTTATCGCCTCTATCAGCGCCATCTATCAGAGCAACGTCAAGCGGCTGTTTGCCTTTTCCAGTGTCAGCCACATCGGCTACATGATGCTAGGTTTCAGCACAGGCACTGTCGCAGGCCTCAGTGCGACCTTGCTACACCTGTTTAATCACGCCCTGATGAAGAGTGCTATCTTCCTCTGTTTGGCGGCTATCGCAAAACGCGTTGGCGGGGTAGAGCTGCGCAATTTACAGGGCCTTGGCAAGCAGATGCCAATGACCATGGCCGCGCTCTTAATCGGGGGTTTAAGTTTAATTGGGGTGCCGCTAACGGTCGGCTTTGTCAGTAAGTGGTACTTGCTAGTAGCGTTTATTGAAGAGGGGCGCTGGCTCATCGCCGGCCTTATTCTACTGGGCTCGCTGCTGGCAGTGATCTACATCTGGCGCATCGTGGAAGTCGCCTACTTCAAGGCGCCTCCCGCCGATAGACCTGCGCCCGCCGAGGCTTCGCCTCCTCTATTGATCGCAATTTGGAGCTTGATTACTGCCAACATCTACTTCGGCATCGACACCCGCTTGAGTGTACAGCTAGCGCAATCGGCTGCGCAAAGCGTGTTTGGAGGTGGCCTATGAGTGTAGAGATGATGCTCAACAGTGCTATTGTGCTACCACTCATCACCGCCGCACTGGTGTTGATCTGCGGGCGCAACCCCAACCTGCGTGAAGCGGTGAGCTTACTCAGCGCCGTCGTACTCATTGTCTTGGTG
Source organism: Pseudomonadales bacterium (assembly GCA_049613705.1). Lineage (GTDB taxonomy): Bacteria > Pseudomonadota > Gammaproteobacteria > Pseudomonadales > Balneatricaceae > Rs1. Next base: position 2,870 of record JBMZCU010000326.1, read on the forward strand.
TGCCAGCTCTACAGTGCATACAGCGCAGGCACTGAGATCAGTACACTGTGGTGGCCACTGATACCGGGGCTGAATATCGCCTTTGAAATCGCCCCACTTGGCTTGATCTTCGCAATGATTGCCAGCTTCCTCTGGCTGGTAACCACCTGTTACGCCATCGGCTATATGCGCGGCCACCACGAGAAAAATCAGACCCGTTTCTTTTGTTGCTTCGCCGTGGCCATTAGCGCTGTGATGGGAATCGCCTTCTCTGATAACTTGTTCAGCCTGTTTGTCTTCTACGAGGTGCTGACCCTCTCTACTTATCCATTGGTTACCCACGCAGGTACTGCAGATGCCAAGCGCAGCGGGCGCATCTACTTAGGAGTTTTACTGGGCACTTCTATTGCCTTCTTCCTACTGGCAGTCGCTGGTACTTGGCTGGTGGCGCAGAGCCTAGACTTCACTCCCGGTGGCGTGTTTAGCGACAGTGTGGACAAAGCCACGGCGGGACTGCTGTTGTTGCTCTTCGTGTTCGGCATCGGCAAGGCGGCTATGATGCCCTTCCACCGCTGGCTACCTGCGGCGATGGTCGCCCCGACGCCGGTCAGTGCGCTGCTGCACGCGGTCGCGGTGGTCAAGGCCGGCGTCTTCACGGTCATTAAAGTCTGTGTCTTTATCTTTGGGCTGGATCTTTTGAGCCAGTTGGCCGCGGCCCAGTTTTTGCTCTACTTAGGTGGCGCCAGTGTGCTCTTGGCATCCATTGTGGCGATGCGCCAAGACAACCTCAAACTGCGCTTAGCGTACTCCACGATTAGCCAGCTCGGGTATGTCACCATCGGCGCTCTGCTGGCCAGTCAAGCCGGCGTGATCGGCAGCGCACTGCACATCGCCGCCCACGCCTTTGGCAAGATTACGCTATTCTTCTGCGCCGGGGCTATATTGGTGAGTTTACACAAGACCGAAATCAGTCAGATGCGCGGTATCGGCCGCCAAATGCCCCTGACTATGCTCGCCTTTTTCATCGCCAGTTTAAGTATTATCGGGGTGCCACCTGCAGCGGGCACATGGAGCAAGTGGTTCCTGCTGACCGGCTCTCTGGACAGCGGGCAGTACTTTATCATGCTCGCGCTGATGCTCAGTTCGCT
>JBMZCU010000327.1:0-3986 GCA_049613705.1 Pseudomonadales bacterium
TGTTCTTGGGACGAAGAATTAAATTTTCCACTGCACTTGTTGGTTTTTTAAGTTGCTGCTTCATTTGGAAAACTGAGTACATGGTATAACACCGCAGAATATCGGCGTTTCAAGCAGGTAATAAAAAAGGGTTAGTAGATATTAACCTACTAACCCTTTGGTATATGGTGCCCGGAGACGGAATCGAACCGCCGACACGAGGATTTTCAATCCTCTGCTCTACCGACTGAGCTATCCGGGCAATGCTTAACAGCGGCGCGAATTAAACTACGAAACACTAAGGCTGTCAACAATAAAGTTACAGCTTTTGCAAAAAAGGCCGACAATCAAGCTACTAGCAAAGATTAGGACAGCGTGAGCTGGCAACCTAGGTCGATTAATTGTACTTTTCTACTATGCTAAAGAGCATCCTAAAACGCTACCCAGATGAGGTTTCAGCATTTTAAGGTGCCCTCAACCTGCAAAGGTCGATAGCAAAGGTTGATAAGAGAAGTTAGGGAGGACGTGCGCTACTGCCCCAGGGCTAGATGTTTAAGTTAGCCGATACACTCCCCGCCACTACACCGAGGATTGAACATTGTCATTTTTCCGCCGCAAGCTCAAGCGAGATTCCGGTTTGGTTTGCCTGCACGAGACAGCGCGTGGGCTGTCGCTCGCCTACACCGACTCTGCAGACAGTGGCGGCCAGCTCAAGCACTGCCACTTCTTTGCCGCGCAGGCGTTGAAAGACGAACCCGCGCTGCTGCCAAATTACTTAGCAAAGCACCAGTTACAGGGTGCGGATTGCTCCGTCGTGCTGGCGCCGGGGGAATATCAGATGTTGTTGGTCGATGCCCCGGATGTCGCGCCTGAGGAAATGCGCGATGCACTGTGGTGGCGTGTCAAAGATTTGGTTGGGGTCGATATCGATAATGCTCAAATCGATTACCTTGATCTCCCCACCGACAGCTTTAAAAATCAGGCGAAAAAGGTGTACGCCATTGTCGCCGACAAGCGCAAACTTGCGCAGCGTATCAACTATGTGCAAGAGCTGGGGCTGGAGGTGCGGGCTGTCGAAGTACCGGAAACGGCTCTGCTACATTTGCTCGGCGGGCTGTGCGAGCCTGCAATAGGCACTGCGCTGCTCTATTTAGAGCCACAGCAGAGTTTGCTGTCACTGATGTCCCAAGGGCAGATGTACCTCAGTCGTGCGCTGCAGTACAACTACGAGGAGCGCGCCGAATCTGTGGTCTTGGACTTACAGCGCTCAATGGATTACTACGAGAGTCAGATTGGCAAGGCTCCTTGCCTCAAGGTAATCGCACTGCCCTTGCAGCGCGAAGATGCCGCCATCATGCAGTCGCTACATGACAACATCGGGGTGGAGGTTGTCTCGGCAGACCTCAACAGCTATATCAAGTCGCCGATAGAGCTCTCTGTGATGCATCAACAGCAGTGTTTTATCGCTATCGCGGGCTCCGTACGAAAGGATTTGAAGGTGGCTAGCTAATGAAGCAGACGATCAATTTACTCCCGGTTAAAGAGAAGGTAAAAGGCGACTGGCTGGCACCGCTCAATTTGCTGTGCGCGCTGGTGGCTGTGTCTGTGGTCGCACTCTCTAGCACTGTCTTTCTCGCTTGGCAGAAGGCGCAGCACGAAGCGCAGCTCGCGGACTATCAAACACAAAATGCTCAGCTGCAGCAGGCCCTTAGCCGCGAGGGCGCGACGCTCAAAGCCCGGCACGTCTCGGGGCTGCTCCAGATCCAAAAAGACCGCCTAACGCGCCAGGTCGAGGCGATGCAACAGATGCAAACACTGCTGAGCGAGCAGCGCAGTGCGCCGATTGCCGGTTTTGCGAGGCCCTTTGAGGTGTTGCACAGCAAACTGCCAGCACACACTCAGCTGGAGAGTTTCACCTTAGATACACGCGCCCAACTGCAAGCGCTCACAGCGCACAGTACTCAGTTAGTAGAACTGCCGGCGCTGGTCAGCACACTGGAGCGTTTTGATGTGGTAGAGAATCAGCGCAAGATGCGAGTCAGCTCACAGTACTATCAGGGGGCGTACCAATTTGAGTTGCGCAACTTAACCGCGAGGGCCGAGCCGTGAAGTTAGACGAGATTCAAGCGCGTGTAGCGGCGCTCTCTGCGCGCGAAAAGGTCTTAGTTACCAGCACGCTAGTGGCCTGTATCTGCGCCGTATTCTACTTGCCCTTCATTGAACCGCTGCTGGCGCGCGATGCGCAGCTACAAAAGCAATTACAGCAGCAAGAAAGGCTGATGAGCGCCAGCCGCAGCCAGTTGCAAAACGTGCAGGCGAGTTTGGCGCTGGAGCCTGTTGAGGCGATCCGTCGCGATATTGAAGCCCTTAAAGCAACGTATTCACAGTTGGATGAGCAGCTGCGCGCGCAGTCGATCAATGTGATGGCGCAACGGCAGATGAATCACTATTTGACGGCGCTGCTCTCGCAGACGGCTGGCCTGCAAGTGGCAGACTTCAGCCTCACTACGGATCCGTTACAGTACGAAGAGGACGAGGAGTTAATGACCTCGCAGCTGGTGCTAAAACAGCAGCTGAACCTCAGCTTGCAGGGCGAGGATACGCGTACGCTACGCTTTTTAAACGCGTTGCAGTCGATGCCTGAGACCGTGGCCTGGGATAGCCTCAACTACACGAGTGCAGCGCCTGGCAGCGGTGAGTTAACACTTAAATTTCACTTTTACAGTGTCGCGCAGTAACAGGCTATCGCGCTTGCGGTAAAGGGCGGGCAAACAGGGCGGCAAGACGCCCTTTGCCATTTGGTAAATAGTTTTTAAGAGGAAGGGGTATGGCTGCACCGAAGATGCGCGTTCGCATCGGTGACTTATTAGTGCAAAACGGCGTCATCACTGAAGAACAGTTGATGTCGGCGCTGGCGCGCCAGAAGGAAACACGGCAGAAACTGGGCAAGGCGCTGGTGGTACTTGGCTATGTCAAAGAGGAGAAATTCCTCAACTTCCTCGCCCAGCAGCTCAAAATACCTATGGTTGATTTGTCGCGCTACAATTTCAATCAGAACGATGTACTGCAGCTCTCAGAAACCCACGCGCGCCGCTTTCGCTGTGTCGTGCTCAAAGAAGAGGAAGATCACTTCCTCGTCGGCATGATAGACCCGTTAGATATTTCTGCCTACGACGAGCTGCAGCGTCTATTGCCTAAGCCTGTTGAACTGGCGGTCATCCCAGACAGCCAGCTACTGCCAACCTTAGATCAGATGTACCGCCGCACCAGTGAGATTGACGATTGGGCGGATCAGCTGAGCGACGAAATTGTCGAGGATACCTTCGATACGGCTAAGCTCTCCGAGGCGGACGATGCGGATATCCCCGTAGTGCTCCTGCTCAAAAGCCTGTTTGAAGATGCTGTCAGTGTCGGTGCCTCGGATATTCATATCGAGCCCGATGAAAACGTGTTGCGTATACGCCAGCGTGTCGACGGCTTATTGCAAGAGCACGTGATGAAAGATGCGCGTATCGCACCGGCGCTGATCTTGCGACTCAAACTGATGGCCGAGCTCAATATCTCAGAGAAACGCCTGCCTCAGGACGGGCGCTTTAACATCACAGTGAAAGGGCACAATTTAGACGTGCGTATCTCGACAATGCCGATTCAAAACGGCGAGTCGGTGGTGATGCGTCTACTCGATCAGACTGAGGGCTTGATTGAACTCGACAGTATCGGCATGCCGGGGGCGATGCACCAGCGCCTGCGCAAATTGATCCGCGACCCACACGGGCTCTTACTGGTGACAGGGCCTACAGGTAGCGGTAAGTCTACGGCGCTGGCGCTGATTGCGGCGCAATTCCGGCGCTATAAAAATGCTACCGTTTTTGCTTTTGACAAGGGCAATAGTTTGCTACCGCTGTCGTTGGGGGTTGGCGGGCAGCATTTTGAGGTATCAGGGGAAAGCGGGGGTGGCTTACATTTTGCGCCTTTGTCCCGTTTGCGGGAAGAAGGCTGGTTTTCGC
>JBMZCU010000328.1:0-3958 GCA_049613705.1 Pseudomonadales bacterium
GGTTACACAAGAGTGGACCGTTTGGGACTTTGCAGTTCTCCTTAATAACTTGCCATACCGATTGGTAACCGCGAGTTCCAACTTTCAATGTACCGCTTTTTATCAACAAACTCTGACTTTTTCTCTACCCATTACGCAACGTTTGATCCCAACCCTTATTTTGCAGTTAACCGCTTAGGCCGCGTACTTTTTAACACCATTGGATTGCCATGGCAGGTGTGAAGCCTCTATAGTCCTGTGTATTTTTCAGCGCCGCTTGCTAGACGCCGCGCTTAACATCACGCCCCTGTCTATAAGGAATGGGTATGCAGCATATTAACTGGAAAGACCAGCGCATCGCACCAAGCAAAATTGTATGCGTCGGGCGCAATTATCACGAGCACATCGCAGAGCTCAACAATGACGTACCCGAAAACATGGTGCTCTTTATCAAACCCAATAGCGCCATTGCTCAACAGCTAATCGCCACCCAGGGCGAACCTATTCACTACGAGGCAGAACTTTGCTTTTTACTGCGCGATGGGAAGTTCGCGGCCGTCGCCGCAGGGCTCGACCTGACCAAGCGCGAAACACAGAGCAAGCTCAAAGCTAAGGGACTCCCCTGGGAGCGTGCCAAGGCGTTTGACAACTCGGCCGTGTTTAGTGATTTTGTCGACCTGCCCGGCGACTCAAGTGCGCTGCGCATTCAACTCGATGCGGATGGTGAGCCTCTACAGGACGGTCACTGTGCGCACATGATTTACTCGCCACAGGAAATACTGCGCGAGATTCAACAGTTCTGCAGCTTAGAGGATGGTGACATTGTGATGACAGGGACCCCCAAAGGTGTGGGCACACTCTGTGAAGGTAAGCGTTATAGCGCCAGGGTACTCGACGGCGAGCAAACCCTCATCGAGCATCACTGGCAGGCTGTTTAATCAAGCAAGGCGCAAGCTGTCACGGCGCTCTATATAGTGGTAGTCGGCGATGGGCGAGCGATCTTCAAGCACCCGGCGCAGCATATCGAGCGCCACCGCCACTGAGAGATCGCGAATATACTGACGCGAGCGCGGTGCAAATTGCAACTGCTGCGCCCAGATGCGCCCGTGCCGATAAACCGCAATACACACACAACCTACCGGATGGGTGTCTGTGCCACCACTGGGCCCGGCAACACCGCTCGTTGCCAGTGCGTAGTCACTGCCCAAAACCTCAGCCGCCCCGCGCGCCATCTGTGCCACGCACTGCATGGATACCTCGCTGTGTTGTTCGATGACGTTGTCCTCAACCCCTAGCATCGACTGTTTGGCTGCGTTGCAGTAACTGACAATCCCCTGTTGCAAATAGGCAGAGCTACCCGGTAGCGCCACCAGTGCCGAGCTCAGTGCTCCACCGGTCAACGATTCTGCAAGCGCCAATGTCCCTTCTTTTTCCATCAGCAGCTCGTGTACGCGACTGGCCAAGGTCGTGTGTTGCTGCGCCACTAAACAGTCTGCCAGTTGCTCGCCAGCCACCTGCGCAGCGCTATGCTGCAGTGCCGGGTCTACACCGCGCGCAATCAGCTTCAACTCGACGTAGGGTGTGTAAGAGCGATAGCCAAGGGTAATGCCCGCAGGCCAGGATAAAGGCTCCAAGCGCTCAGCCATTTCTGACTCACCTATTCCCAAAGTCAACAGTTTAGTGACTTCTACTTTTTCGCGCTGCTTGCTCGATCGCAGCACAAAAGGCAAAAACTGATCTTTGACCATCACTTTGAACTCGCTCGGCACACCAGGCGTAAAAAACAGCCAGGCGCGATTGAGCTTCACCTTAAAGCCACAGGCTGTGCCGACCGGGTTATCGACCATCTGAGCAGATTGCGGTAGCATCGCCTGCTTTAAATTACTGGGTTTGAGCGGGCGCCCGCGCTCCGTAAACCAAGCCTCGAGCTGCGTGCGCCAGGCGTGGTTCTCAACCAGCGGCTCCCCTTTTGCCTGTGCCATCGCCTCGGCAGATAGATCGTCAGCCGTGGGGCCCAAGCCACCGTTAACCAAAATAATGTCGGCGCACTCACTGCGCTCGCGAAACACCTCGACTAAATCGTCTAACCGGTCGCCCACTGTGGTTCTGCGCTGCACCTCAAAGCCTGCGTGCATCAGCTGCTCGCCGAACCAGGCCGCATTGGTATCGACTATTTGCCCCGACAGCACCTCTTCTCCCGTGCAGATCATCTCAATTTTCATAGTTATTTTCCTCGCGCGCGCAGCATTGACTATTCGCAGCACAGCACACATGCTGCGACATAAGGGAAGGTAAAATAAGTCCAAAACGCCTCTGGCGTTAAAGGTGGATATCTAAGGATCAACTCCGGTGTCAGAAAGTGCATGAGGACGCTGCCATTCATTGCACTTTCTTTCGCGGATCAGTATAGCCTTGTTTATGGCCATTAATCCCTTAGCTATCCACAGAGAACGTTAGGGACTTGTGCGTACCTTCCCAATTTCGTTACGAGCTCCGTAAAGTTTTGTAAATTCGCTAGTGGTGTTCGAATATTACTTTACAATGCCCGCTAAATCATTGATATCTGTATGTGTTAGAGAAAATTTGTGAAGATCTATAAGCTGCATATCACACTCTTGTGCGCCGCACTCGGCCTCGCCGGGTGCACCGGCATAGCGCCGCAAAGTGCCATAGACCCAAGTACAGCACAGCCACCATCCCAAACGCAGTGGAGCAATCGCACTACGCCTGTGCACTCTGCGCCAAGTACATCCCCCTGGGAAAGCACCTTTACCAGCCCAGCTCTGGGCGCTGCGATTTCACGTGCACTGAGCACGAACCGCGATTTGATCGCCCAGCGTGCCAGTGTCGAGCGCGCCCGCCAACAGCTGATTATCACAGGCGCAGCGCGCCAGTTAAATGCAAGTAGCACGCTACAAAGTAGCCGCACCAAGAGTACAGCTGGTGTAAACACTGCGATTGACCTCTCGCTCAATTTGCAATTAACCCTGGATGTTTGGGGCAAGCTAAGTCATGAGCAGCAAGCTGCGCAATTGGACTTGGCCAGCGCTCAAGCACAGTTGCGGCGCACCCAGTTTTCACTGCAGGCACAAATCACTGATACTTGGTACCGTGTGGTCGCCGACAACGCCCTACTGAGCCTCTTAACCTCGCGACAAAAGAACTTACAAGCCCAGCTCAGTGGTGTGCAAAGCAGCTACCGGCGAGGCCTAGCCAGCGCCCTGGATATCTACTTAGCACGCAACGATGTACAAAGTGCCCACACTCAAGTGGTCACTCAGCGCCAAACCCTGCACGACAACAGCCGTGCGCTGCAGCGTTTACTCGGCGATTACCCCAGTGGAAATATTGAGGTCGACGACACACTGGCACACATCGAAGATGATTTCAGTCCAGGTGTCCCCGCATCGCTGATGCAGCGCCGCGCCGATTTGACGGCGCTGTGGCTTGATGTACTCGCCCAAGATAAACGTATCGCCGCCAGCTACCTAGATCGTTTCCCGCAATTTACCCTGCAGGGCAACACCAGTGTCAGCAGCGCTCAACTTTCAAACCTACTGCAGCAAAACGTCGCCTGGTCACTGCTCAGCACGGTAACTCAAACACTGTTTGATGGCGGGCGTAAAGAGGCGGCGAACGCACAGGCTAAGGCTACTTTAATCGAGCGAGAGCAAGCCTACCTCAAAGCACTCGACAGCGCCCTTTCAGATGTCGAGGGCGCACTCAAGCGTGAGCGCACCGTGCAACAGCGCAGCGCACTCAATCTTCAGGCGCTGGAAAATGCACAACTCGCCGAACAACAGGTACAAAATCAGTACGCTAACGGGCTTGCGGATTTCACCCAAGTACTGAGCGTACAGCGCACTTTGTACGATGCCCAACAACAGGTAATTTCACTGCAGCAACAGCGTGTCGCCAACCGCATTGCCCTGATTAGCGCACTCGGCGGTGAGCCTGAAGCAGCCTCGACGCCCACACA
>JBMZCU010000329.1:0-3933 GCA_049613705.1 Pseudomonadales bacterium
GCCCGTAACGCAAAAGGATTTATGCGATGTTTTTACATGCAGCCAGGCAGCCTATTTTAAATAGCCGCCAAGAGCTGTGCGCCTACGAATTACTCTTTCGCGATAGCACCGACAACCTCTTTCCCGAAGTAGATGGTGATGCTGCAACGTCAAAGCTGGTTGCGGCCAGCCAGTTTGAGTACTCACTGCCCCAGTTGACCGCGGGGAAAACAGCGCACATTAATTTTAATCTCAAATCTATGCTCAAACGCTATCCGAGCATGATCCCCGCCGACCAGGTGGTGATTGAAATTGTCGATATCGAAAAGCCAGGCAAACGGCTGCTCGAAGAGTGCCGCCTGCTGCACGAAGCAGGATATAAAATGCTGCTGGATGACTATGTGCACCAAAAAGTGTGGCTGCACTTCTTTCCCTATATTTCTATGCTCAAGATAGACATGCTCAAGGCCTCGGTACTGGATATAAGGCAGATGGTAAAGATCAAGGAGAGGTTCCCGCACATTCAATTGGTGGCGGGCAAGATAGAGACGCGCGATGCGTTTGAGATGGTAAAAGAAGCGGGCTTCGATCTATTTCAAGGTTACTTTTTTGCAGAGCCTCAGCAAATACAAGAGAAGACCGTACAGGCGAGCGATTACAGCTTAGCCGAGCTGCTGTTTGAGATCTCTAACAAAGACATGGACTTGCAGAAAATAGTCTCGACCTTCCAAAGTGACGTCAATCTCTCTTACAAATTACTGCGCTACAGTAATTCTGCGGTGTTTAAGCGTGAGGTCGAGGTCTCATCGATCAAGCAGGCGATTGTCAGCTTGGGCAAAGAAGAGTTGATCAAGTTTGTGACTATACTTTTCGCCGCGCAGAGCAACGGCGATAAGCCCAGTGAGTTGCTGTCGATGTCACTGCTGCGGGCCAAGTTTTGCGAGGAGCTGGCCAGCGTGCGCGGCGGTTTGCCAAGCCCAGATGTCGCTTTCCTCAGTGGGATGTTTTCGCTCCTTGATGTGATGCTCGACGAGCCGATGCAGGAGCTGGTCGAAAAACTCAAGCTCAGCACCGAAGTGGCGGCGGCGCTGCTGCGCGGTGAGGGTGACCTGGCCAGCCTGATCAGTGTCAGCAAGAGCTACGAAGAGGCCGATTGGGCGCTGCTCGAGCGCAGCGGTGGCGAGCTGCTGCTGAGTGACGATGAAATGGCGCAAAGCTATCAGCGTGCACTCGCTTGGACTGATGAGCAGATGAGTTTTATCGCTTAGCGTCGAAGGGAATAGAGGGGCCTGCTACGGGGAATAACAGGTTCCAGGTGGGGGTTAATCAGCTAGAGCTTCTTTCTGTTTTACGCCGATTTCCTGGATGCCTTTTTTGGCTAGAGTCAGCATTTTATCAAGCTCTGCTTGGCAAAGTGTAAAGAGTGGTTCACCTGTTGCGAACAAAGGACCTGCTACTGGGAATAACAGGTCCTAGGCGGGGGTTAGTCAGCTAGAGCTTCTTCCTGTTTTACGCCGATTTCTTGGATGCCTTTTTTGGCTAGAGCTAGCATTTTATCTAGCTCTTCTTGGCAAAGTGTAAAGAGTGGTTCACCCTCTGCGAACAGGGGACCTGCTACGGGGAATAACAGGTCCTAGGTGGGGGTTAGTCAGCTAGAGCTTCTTTCTGTTTTGCGCCGATTTCCTGGATACCCTTTTTGGCTAGAGCTAGCATTTTGTCTAGTTCCTCTTGAGTGTAAGGTTCGCCCTCGGCCGTGCCTTGTACTTCGATGAAACCGCCCTTGGCCGTCATGATGACGTTCATGTCGGTCTCGGCATCGGAATCTTCAGCGTAGTCCAAGTCCAGTACGGCTTCACCTTTGTAAATACCGACAGAGATCGCACCTATCATGTACTTGAGCGGGTCGCCTTTCATTGCGCCGTGCTTGTCTTTCTTCAAGACGTTGATCGCATCGACCAATGCAACACAGGCACCGGTAATCGAAGCTGTGCGCGTGCCGCCATCGGCCTGCAGTACATCGCAGTCAATGGTAATCGTGTTTTCACCTAGCTTCTTGAGATCGAGCGCTGCGCGCAGTGAGCGGCCGATCAGGCGCTGGATCTCAACCGTGCGGCCGCTCTGCTTGCCGCGAGCGGCTTCGCGGTCGTTACGGCTGTTGGTCGAGCGCGGTAGCATACCGTATTCCGCGGTGACCCAGCCGCTGCCAGAGCCGCGTAAGAAACGTGGTACGCCGCGTTCTACCGTGGCAGTACACAGCACTTTAGTATCGCCGAACTCAACCAGGACAGACCCTTCCGCGTGCTTTGTGAAATTGCGAGTGAATTTGATGTCGCGCAGCTGATCTAGCTCACGCCCGCTCGGGCGGTGAGAGACAACACCTAGGTTCTGCAGTTGATCGGAGATAGATTTGCTCATAAAAAAATAACCTTTGCTGTGGGTGCGCAGCTAGGTGAGATAATGCTGCGCTAAGGAGCGCATAGTATATAAAAATAATCTCGCTATTGTTACGGGCGCCAGCTAAAAAGGTTTGCAGGCGCTCTCGATTTGGCGCACATGTTTTTAATCAGCTGTTTGCCGCTTACAGTGGTAAAAGCCTGTGCGATCGCCTATCTTGTCTGCTGCGCAAGCTTATCGGTTGTTAACATCACAGCACTGGAATGCACACTTCAAAGGAGTTCAGAATGACACGCAGCATGACCGCCTTCGCCCGCCAGGAATCTCAGCAGTCATGGGGACAGTTAGTGTGGGAAATCCGCTCAGTCAATCAGCGTCATCTCGAGCCGCACATACGTATCCCCGACAGTTTCCGTGATTTAGAGCCGGCGATTCGCGAGCGCCTGCGCAAGAAGCTCAGCCGTGGCAAGCTGGACTGCACGCTGCGCTTTGAACCCGTCGCCGAGCAGCAGGGCATAGTGATCGACAAGGCCTTGGCCCAGCAGGTTATCGATGCGGCGACGCAGCTCTCTATCATGGCGGGCAGCAATCAGCCGATTGACCCTTTAGCGGTGTTGAAGTGGCCGGGCGTATTGCAAGAGGCCGTGCTGGATATGAAAGCAGTCAAAACCGAGGCGCTCAATCTGTTGGAATTAGCCATCGATGACTTAGTCGCCGGTCGCGAGCGCGAAGGTGTCGAGCTCAACGCGCTGATCGAGCAGCGCCTAGTCGCTATCAGCGAAGTGGTGGCACAAGTACGCGAGCGTATGCCACAGATCATTAGCGCACAGCGCGCGCTTTTATTGCAGCGAGTAGCAGATCTACAGCTCGATATCGATCCTGTGCGTATCGAGCAGGAGGTTGCGCTCTTGGCGCAGAAGGCGGATGTCGATGAAGAGATCGATCGCCTCGATACCCACGTGCAGGAAGTGCGCCGTATTCTCACGCAACAGGGCGCGATAGGTCGCCGCTTAGACTTCATCATTCAGGAACTCAATCGCGAAGCGAATACGCTTTCCTCCAAGGCCATAGTCGTGGAGAGCACTAACAGTGCAGTGGAGCTTAAAGTGTTGATCGAGCAGATGAGAGAGCAGGTGCAAAACATCGAATAGGTTTTTCACCCGTCCAAGAATGTCTTAAAAGCCCTGTTATTTGCTTGTAAATACAGGGCTTTTTTATTTTTCCCGTCCAAATCGGTTTGCAGATGTCCGTTACCAGTTGCTGTTTAAGTGGTGGGCAAAATGGTGGGCAAGACCTGTTTTTTTGACTCAATAAGCAAAAAGTCAAGGTATCTGGTGAGCAGATTTTTGCATCTATCTCACCACCGCCTTATGCCATCTCCACTTATCGTGCTGCTTGCAGATTGTTCAATCACTCAACTATCGAACCAATCGATAAACAAACAGTGGTGGGCAATGGTGAGCAAATTTTAACGATTTCTTAGGAATATAGAGTAACAAACGATGGCAAAACTAACCGCAACTCAGGTGCAGTCTTATGCTCGCGCCGCAACAGCAAACA
>JBMZCU010000330.1:0-3893 GCA_049613705.1 Pseudomonadales bacterium
CCAGTGCGCTGGCGATAATTGAAGGGTGTCCGCCGAGCAGCTTAACCCCACGGCCGCTCCACAGCTGGGTGATAAAGTCTTTCGCCTTGAGCACCGCTTGGCGTACACCGGCGTAAATATCGGCAGCTGCCTGCACATAGCCCCAGCCTGGAATCAGGCTGGACAAATTTCCAGCAAATTCAGAAATCGCCCAGGCGCCAAATTCAGTCAGCCATTCCATACCGCTGACCACGTGTGCGTAACGCTCTTTGATCTTATCGATAAAGCCGCGAAAGAAACCGGCGATAATCTCTTTAATGCGGGCTGTAACCTCCCCCACTTTATCGCCGACAGCACTCAACCCACCGACAATTTTAGCCCCGGCATCGGTTTTGTTCAGGAGGTACTTACAACCGTTCTTGAGGTCTGTTGCCGCTGTGGTATCGACACCGAAAGTGCCGACCAAGTCCAGCGAAAAACTCGCCTCTTTGACCATCTCTGTTTTTGCCAGCATATACGTCACACCGTAGCGTGCGTTGGCCATTTCCTGCAGCTGAACATCGAGCGCGGTACTTTGCGTATTACCAAAGACTTTATCTGTTGCCTTGCGCGCTGAACGTGGCCATTTCATATGCTGTTACTCCAATAAGAAAACGCTGTAAGTTAATCTAGACTAAAGTTTAATTGTTTTTGACAAGTCAATAAGAATATCACCTAGTCCTTCAAACAGTTAGCCTTTAATCAACAATCTGTGGTGTTTCTTACGGCCCTAAGATTTACTTAGATTCAATACAAAAACAGAGAACAATCATTCAGTTATTGTAATGTTTTAGCTTTTTTATCAAAAACAGCTGCTTAGGGTGTATTTATATAAAAATAAAAATTTTTCCTAGATCATCGCAAAAAGGCTTTGGTACTGCTGTAACGCGTAAAGGTCTGTCATACCGCTGATATAATCGAGCAGTAAACGCACCCTGTGATAGCGTTCCAAAACTTCAAAATGTTCATCGTTAGGCAGTGCGGCAACCTCGTTGCAGTACTGAGCCTTGTGTTTGTCTGACAGCGTGTGAAAAAGGCGAGTCACCACAGGGTCTGATCGCAACTCGTCGCACGCGACCAACTCAGCAAACTCTTCGCGCGATAACGTTAACAGCGTGGTATAGCATTTGAGCAAGCCACTGATAACCTGAAACCCCTTGAGTTCGAGCGCCTCGACCTCTGAGTGATTAAAAACGTGCCTGCGCGCCACTAGACGCAAAGTTTCAGTGGCGGTGTTGTAATCACTGTTACCGTCTAGCAACGCCTCGTCGAAACGGCCTTCAAACACGGCTGCGTGATGTTCGATGTAGCGCTGTGCAGCATAATTGGCGAGGTCTTTTACCAGTGCGACACGCAACGTCAAAATATAGCTGTGGTTTTTTTGATAGGGCTCAGCGTCTGCCGCCTTGAACGCCCGCTGTAACAAAGTAGGCAAATATTCACTGTTGTGCCCGCGGTCCCGGCACAGGCTGACCCACTGACGCTGCAACAGCGCATGCAGTGTATCTAGGCTTAAAACACCCTTTTCCAATGCATCTTCAAGGTCGGCGATACAGTAGGAAATATCGTCCGCGGCCTCCATGATGTAAGTCAGTGGAAAGCGACAGCCCGGTGCAATATCGAGCGTAGCGCCGATCGCCTCAACCAGCGCGCGCTCACTGTAGTAAAAGCCCGGTTTTTTCTTGCGCTGGTAGTCCGGCGCTGACTTGTCCGGCCTGGCGTCTGTGGCGCAGCGCGTGTATTTGATCAAGCAGGCGAGCTGAGTGTAGCTCAAATTCAAACGCTGCAACTGGTGCAGTAGGCGCAACCCCTGAGCATTGCCCTCGAAGTTGAGTAAGTCTTGCAGCAAAGATTCACTCAACTGAGAGTCTGTCGCAGGCAAACCCTGCCAGATAGACGGTAGAGTTTCACGCCCCCAACGACAGATAGCCTCTTCGCCAAAGTGCCCGAAGGGCGGATTGCCAATATCGTGTAGCAAACAGGCGATTTCGACCGCGCTGACAAAGCCCTCTTCAGCACCTGCGATACCCGGCGCCCCGCGCTGATTCAGCTGTTGCAACACTAATTTGGCGATGTAGCGCCCCACTTGCTGCACTTCGAGCGAGTGGGTGAGGCGACTGCGAACGGCGGCATTGGTCTCCAGTGGAAACACTTGAGTCTTCTGCTGCAGGCGACGCACTGCCGCAGAGTTAACCGCCCTGCCGCGATCGCTCTCCATTTCTAAATTGAAATCGCGCCCGGCAATTGAGGAGTCAGCGTGCCGCTGGCACTTGAGCTTATCGGCGTAATCCATGGTTTTTCCCGCTGCGAATAATCAAAAAAAGCGCAGCTGAAGATTGCCGCTGCAATCTGGATACTACCTATAAAACAATATGATGCCCAGCACTGCTGCACCGGCCGCTGCAAGGCATTAGCCCTGAGCGGCACAGACAACACTATTTACCGGCCACCGCGCTGTAGCGACGGTAGAGCGCCAACCCCAGCTGCGCAACGCTGTCGATACTGAGTACAACCAAGAGCGCCAAACCGCTGAGTGGGAAGAGCACAGCAATCACAACCACTGCAGCGAGCCCACTCATCCAGCGCACCGGCTGTAGCACCTTTGGAGCACCTACAGCGACACTCCCGGCGGGCCGGCGATTCCACCACAGCCAGACACCAGAGACACTGATGGCGATAAACACACTGCACAGCAAGGTATTGAGTGCCAAGTTAAACCAACCGACATCCCCCTGATGCAGTGCAATACCCGCTGCCATCGCCTTGGCCAGAACGCTGTAATCGGCAAAGCCAACATCGGCTAACACCTCACCAGTGTACTGGTCGACATGGACGGTACGGTCTTGGCGCGGATCGACAATATCACCGCTCATCGTATCCGCAGATAACGTGAATACACCCTCGCTGGCGCTTGGCATATTGAGCTGGTAGTGCGGCATCCCCAGACGCTGTGCCAGTGCTGCCAACTGATCTACGCCGAGTGCCTGGCCACTGTCACCCCGTGAGGCGGGCATTGGTGTCTGCTCTAGATTCCACGGTACTTCCTCTATCGCACCCTCGTTCATGCTGCGATGGGTCTCACTCGACAGTGGGACGTTATCCCACTTTTGGGCCGGGAAACTATTCCAGGCCTGAACCAACTTGCCCCCCCAAATCCCGCTCCAGGCAAGCCCCGAGAGTACAAAGAACAGCAAAAAAATCACGCTGTAAAACCCTAAGCTGCTGTGCAATTCACGAAAAAAAGTACGCCTGCCTCTGTGCAACCTGGGAACGAACACCATTTTCTTAGCCGGGCTCTTGCTCGGCAGCCACAAAAAGACGCCGCTGACGATCAACAGCACCATGAAGCCAGTGGCAACTTCTATCGCTCGGTCACCGCTTTCGCCGAGCAGCAAAGTGCCGTGAATATCATTGGCCAGCGCGTACCAGCTATCGCCGCGATCAATCTGGGCAAGCACTTCTGCGCTGTACGGATTGAGCGCGATGTGCCACTTCTGGCCGTCCATGGAAACAACAAAAAAGCTCGCTGCCTGAGCGTGTTTGGCCGGAATATATTTGCGCACTTGCGCCTGCGGGTAGCGCTGTTTCAGCGCAGCCAACTGGGCCGAGGCCGGCAGCACCTGCTCGCCTGCACTGATCGTCTTGAGCTGCGGGTAGCGCAGCGATTGCAGCTGGTCATCGTAGAGCATCACCAAACCGGTGATACTCAGCATTAACATGAAGGGAATCACAAAGAGTCCGGTATAGCAGTGCCAGCGCCAAGCCATTTGATAGCAGGCACGGGCAAAAATTTGAGACCTTGCGGCCTCTGAAGTTATCTTGTTCACAGTTTTATCCTTTCACTGTGTGCTAAGCCGTATCGCGCCAGGGAAAAG
>JBMZCU010000331.1:0-3877 GCA_049613705.1 Pseudomonadales bacterium
TTGCTTTGCCGATATACAGCAGCGCACCCTCTTTATCCCGCATTTGATAGACGCCTGGGCGCCTGGTTAGACGTGCGAGGAACTCTTTGTGATTAAACTTACTGCTTGCCTCTTGCTGTTCTGACAATGTTTATTCCGCTATACGATCCGATTTATTGGCCTGCATGTGACAGGCAAGTGCCTCTTGGTGAATATCGAGCAGTAATTCACGCGTATCGTCGGTAATACCTGAACCGCGCGACAGCGATACCTCTAAATACACCCCAATTTCGGCAAAGTAGTAGATGCGCGCGTTAAAACTATTCGCACGACGCAGTTTACTCAGTGAAATTTGCGCTCCGTGTACCAAGATATGATTGATATCCGTTTCACTCATCAACGGATGGCGCTGCTCCGTGTTCTGAGCTGATTCATTGCTTGCGGTTGGTCGCGGCATAAATTACCTTCAGCTGATCCTGGCGAATTTAGCCCTATCATAACAAGATATCGCTATATTACTAATAGATTAAAAACAAAGAGTTGATGCGCGTTACTGATAACAGCGCAATGACTAAATTTGCAGCAACTTGTCGGCTATTGTACTTATATCATGTGACACGCTGGGAGGAGGAGGTTTAGAGCTTAGTAGTTGATTCCGTGCAAGTAGACGTCAACACGCGCGCACTCGGCGCTGTTTTGCATCTTACCAAGTTTCACTGCCACGTGCTCAGGCAGGGCTGAAACCATATCGGCGGTTTGCGTTTGGAAGGTCTCACGACGCAGATATACTTGATCATCCGGCAGTAAGAGATACATATTTTCATTGTCTTTTATCGAGACAAATCGCGATCCGTGGTAGCTGTCACTCTGACTGTCACGACTCAGCGCCCCGCGAAAGCAAGTCGGCACAGCAACTGGACCAGCCGCCGTTGGCTGCTGTGTTTCACTGGGGTCAAAGCCTGCGAGTATTTGCTGTTGTAGGGCTGCGACATCACTGTCTTCTGACTCAAATTTTATCACCGCAATGTCAAAACCGTGATCATCGATCGACAAAGTAAAAACACTGGCTAACGTTGCCAGTAGCAGCAGTATCCCTCCTTTGTAATAATCTCTCATACATCACCTTTGACCGATATGTGAATCGCTATCATTTGAGTGTAACAGATCTGTACGACTGAGAGATGAACAATCACTAAACAACTGTTTCAATTGTAGATTAAAGATAGCAATTGGACTGAAGTACAAGTATGCAGTCAGCTTTAATCACCGAGATTTATGCTAGCGCGAGCAGCGTTGAAACGCGCCAGAAATCCAAAAAAACAAATAAATTCAAAAACTTAACAACAGCATATTAAGCCAGTGTGATTACCTGATGTTTTTCCCTTAACACTATTTTGCTGCCTCTCCCCCCTGCCGCCTAGTTAGAGACCTTCAGTGCAATAATGATGCTGCAGATAAGGCCGTAAAAACGCGCTCACTGGCCCCTCGTACACACCCAGTTGCACTTCGACACCCGCCGCTCGAAGTATCTCAACTCCCTTGCCTGCATTTCTAGGATCAGGGTCCAGCATCCCTACGTAAACTTTCGCAATCCCAGCGGTTACTAAGGCCTTGGCGCAAGAAGGCGTGCGACCGTGAAACGAACACGGCTCCAATGTTACAAAGGCCTCTAACCGCTGTTTATTCTCTGGCAACAACGCACGCAATGCCATCGCTTCTGCGTGCGCCTGGCCCGGCTTTTGGGTATGTCCACAGGCGATAACCTGATCATCTTGTACAATGACACAACCGACCGGCGGATTGTCACCACAAAGCGGCAGTGCTTTTTCGCTCTCTGCCAAGGCTTGATCCATATACTGTTCTAGTCGCTGGCTGCGCAAAGGACGCCCTCCTGTCAATGGCCTGCAAGCAGGTGTGAAATAATCGCAACCTGCACGGGCAGTAACAACTGTTTTTGGCGGTAACCGGCAAATCTCTTATAGCTCGCCGGCGTAAAGAGCAGTTCCTGTCCAACCGTAACCGGTGGTGTAGGCAGTAGTTCAGGCTCACCTAGCGCCAGTAGCGTGTGCTCTGACAAGGCGAAAGCCGCATCATTAAATCCGCTGGGCCATGCATCTGTGATCACCAAATCAAACTGACCGCTTGGAGCGTCGGTAAACGTAACATCGGGTAACTCCCGGTGCTCAGCTGGCGGACAGTAGTGAGTTACATCCAATCCCAATACCTGGGATAACGCGTGCCAGGACTTAAACACGTTAGTCAGAGGCCCCCAAAGTAATATCCGGCGCTGCGTCAAGTCGGCGTATTTGTGATCTAGATAATAGGCATCTGTCAGCACTTCACAGGGGTGTGCCTCACTCGACATGGCATTAATAACAGGCTTATCCGTGAAATTTGCAAAGTCCTGAAAGCGTATGTGATCGCTCTCTCTGATGACGTATAGATCGTAAAAGGCGTCCATGTAACCGGCGAGATCTTGCGCAGATTCTCCTGTTTTAAGAAAGTTAGGAAGCTCTACATAATTCAACCCTAACTGCTGAAAGGCCTGCACAAAGGTCGTGCGCGTACGAATGCCGTTGCCCTCGAAGGACCAAGCGACATTACCCTGTAATGTATGCTCAGCGCCGTGCCTAACACGTTGCCAAATCTGCTGAATGTCTTCTTTGGTAAGTTCGCTTATATCGAGTAGTTTCGTTGTCATGTGAGTCTCTAGTGTTACGAATATTAACCGTATTTCATCTTTCTACGCGCTAACTGCCGCGTGATGCGTGTGCTGATGCAATTTGCTGATTAATCTCCTGCACCACAAGTTGCGGTCTGTCAGCATAGACCACCGGGCGACCGACAACAATGTGCGAAGCCCCGTCTCGTATAGCCTGCTCTGGCGTACCCGCGCGGCGTTGATCGTGACACTCGCTCCTTGCAGGGCGAATACCTGGGGTAAGGATTAATATCTCATCGGCTAAAACGCGGCGCAGATGGGCCACCTCTTGCACGGAGGCAATAACCCCGTGACAACCACTGCGCTGTGCCAACACAGCCAGCGTAATGACTTGCTCTTCACTGTTGCGCTGCACACCCATGGCACTCAAGTCGCTATCATTGAGACCAGTCACCACCGTCAGGGCCAACACTTTCATGCCATCAAAGCTCGCCGCCGCCTCAACAGCGGCAGCCATCATCTGCTGACCACCTGAGGCGTGCACGCTGATCATATCGACATCGTGACGCCCTGCTGCGGTCACGGCACTGGCCACCGAGTTCGATATCTCATGCAACTTGAGGTCGAGAAACACCGTTTTACCTATACTCTTCAAGTAGCGAATGATCTCTGGCCCTTCTGCCGTCAACAATTGCAACCCTATCTTGTAGATAGCGACTTGCGAGGTCGTTGCGCCGACAATAGCCTTCGCCTCATCAAGTGTGTAAACATCCAACGCGACAATCAACAATCTCAGTTCCCTCTAAGTAATTCAGCTTGAGCTACGCGTGTTATCTCAATTCAACACAGCGCTATCTCTCTTTTTTTCCGCCAGCGGATAGTGGCTTGTACCAAAAACACAAAGCATTCTCGCTGGAGTGGCGCGCTATCTGCAAACACCGTCAGCCGACTGGCAAGACCCAGCAAATTAATTGATATGAATCAGATATATAAGCCTATTTATAACATCCAAAAGCAGTCGGAGGACGCGAATATTAGCCTAATATAAACACAAAGTTAATCAGCAATTAACAGAGTTGAAGACATAACCTACTGATAGCTTTAGATATTTTTTTAATCGCATTTAACACTTTCAAACAAAAATCAGATATGCGTATACTAGGAAAAACTCCTAGAGAAGCTTCACTTGAATCAATCGCAAATCAAACTCTTTATCCGCTGTATCGTCGTCGTTAT
>JBMZCU010000332.1:0-3788 GCA_049613705.1 Pseudomonadales bacterium
AGACGCTGTTCATTGTATCGAGTAAAACTTTCTCCACTCAGGAGACACAACTCAATGCACAGACATCTAAAAAATGGTTCCTTGAAGCACCAGGTGCCACGCAAGCTGATATTAGCAAGCACTTTGTGGCTGTCTCCACCAATCGAGAGGCGGTGCAGGAGTTTGGCATCTCTGCAGATAACATTTTCGAGTTTTGGGCTTGGGTCGGAGGGCGATACTCACTGTGGTCCAGCATTGGTTTGCCGATAGCGCTGAGTATAGGCTACGATAATTTTATCGAGCTGTTAGAAGGTGCGCACAGTATGGATAGGCACTTTGTCGAAGCGCCTATGGAACAGAATATGCCCATTGTCATGGCACTGATTGGGATTTGGTACATCAATTTCCTCGGGGCTGAAACACAGGCAGTCATCCCCTATGACCAAGCGCTGCACCAGCTGCCTGCATTTTTGCAGCAGTTGGACATGGAGAGTAACGGCAAGTCAGTCGATATTGAGGGAAATCCGGTCGATTATGCGACAGGGCCTATTGTTTGGGGCCAGACAGGCTCGAATGGGCAGCACGCATTTTTTCAACTACTCCACCAGGGCACTCGGTTTGTGCCCATTGATTTCATTGCATCGCTCACCACAGATACAGAGACACCAGAGCACAACCTCGCACTGTTAACCAATATGTTGGCCCAGGCGCAGGCTTTTATGGTGGGTGATGAGCACGCAGAAGGAGATAATTACTCTACCTGTCCTGGAAATAGACCGAGCAACACTTTGTTATTGGATGAATTGTCGCCGCGTAACTTGGGTGCACTGATTGCACTGTACGAGCACAAAGTGTTTGTACAAGGCGCGATTTGGAATATTAATTCCTTTGATCAGTGGGGGGTTCAGCTGGGTAAGCGCTTGGCAAATGAGCTACTCGAAAGCGGTGCTGATAGCGCTGTCAGCGATCCATCGACAGATAGCTTAATGGCGCTGGTTAAAGGGCGTTGATACCACTGCCGCTACACTCTAGGTGTGGCGGCAATTAAATCTATTACTACTTACTTTCCCTCTCTTGATTTTTCTGCTGCACCATTGCATCTAAGCTGCTAAAAACGACTTCACTGTGACTTTCCGCATCGGACATGTACTGTACGATTTGGTGACGGATGTCGCTGTTATTACGCCAGTCTTGCTCGGTGAGTTGTGTGGCTGCGTGTACTAGTTGATGCACTTGCTGATGCGGTTTATCTAGCTCGCGATACGCGGGGGTATTGCTAAACGTCTTGCGTCCTTCGCCTTCTGAATACCATTTACCAAGGCGGCAGTTCATATGGTTGACGGTGACAGCGGCTAGCTCTGCGCTGCGATCTTGCGAGGTATCGAGTGCTAGATAGCCATTTTGCTTATAGATTAAGTGATCCACTTTAATCAGCGAGCTGAATGATAAATCTTTGGTGTAAGATATGTGATCTTTGGTCTGATCTGCCGATTTTGCGAGCCCTGCGAACTGGGTTTTAAAGTTTTCAACTTGTTCACTGACTTCACTGGATGCGCGGTTGGAACTCTCTGCCTTCTCAAGCATGATACTGACTTTGCTACTGAAGTTCTCTATGGTTGCAGACACTTCAATAGCGGCTTCCTTGGTGCGGTTTGAGAGCGCTTTTACTTCTTCTGCGACCACGGCGAAGCCGCGCCCTTGCTCTCCGGCACGTGCTGCTTCAATTGCAGCGTTGAGTGCCAGTAAGCTGGTTTGATCGGCAATCTCGGTGATGATAGAGAGTGAAGAGGTAACTTCTTTGCTGTTGTCCCCTAATTCGCTGATGACCCCCGTAACTTCGCTAATGCTCGAATTAATTGCGTGCAGCTTTTGCGTCATGTTCTCTACTTCGACCAGGCTTTTGGCAGCAGTATCACCTGTGTTGTAGGCGATTTCTTCGACCGACTCTATGCTTGAAGAGATTTGCGCTAGATCTTCCTGATTGTGTTTCAAGCTAGTGATCAAGTGGTGATTATTGAGATTGTGCAGTTCGGATTTGAGTTCATTTTCCTGAATAAGGCCGACACCTTCTCGCATTTTGCTAATTGCTTGATTGATTGAAATCAGTGAGTTGCGCAGTTGTCCTGGCAATCCTTTATACATTGCTTTGCGCTCGTATGAGCCTCTGGAAACATATTCAAAGCAACTGTTGACCTCTTTAAAGTAGGCTTCCATGCGATCGAGCAGATCATTGAGCTCCCACGCTGTTTTGCCGACTTCACCCATACCGGCAACCCGCGTGATGCGTGCGCTGAAATTGCCATCACTGGCAGCTTCTAGGGTTTCGTTAATTGCACTGAGCACAGTAAAAACTGAACTTGATGTGCGATAGGCAATGATGGAAATAACCCCACAAATAACAACCGGCACAAGGAGTAAGGCTTCAGCGGCTAGATAGGCGTAGATGAGTGCGCAGCTGAGCCCTAATGTAAGGAAGTTAATGGCCATTGCAATTTGAAAGCGCGTTTTTAGATAGGGGATAGACGAGCTGGTACGGTTGAGGTAATTCCGGTTTCTCTTGGTGGTCATCGCGAGGCATCCTCTTCGCTGTCGAGTTGCTGTACCAGCTGAAAGTAGCTGATTTTTTGCGCGGCCAGTGTTTCGTTGAGCAGCTTGATTGCATGCTCACAGGCGCGCTCTTTTGGGCTGGCTTTTTCGACCGCACACATTTTTGCGTACAGCTCTGTCATGTACTTAACGGCGGTGCGCGTCGGGCGCCGCCGGACTGAGTAATAGGCGATGACTTTGCCATTTTCATCCCAATCTGGGGTGACGTGCGCGAGCACCCAGTAGAAGCCACCATCCTTACAGATGTTTTTCACGTAGCCTAAGAATTCACGGCCAGCCTTTATCTCCTGCCACAGCAAGTGAAAGACGGCACGAGGCATATCTGGGTGGCGAATAATACTGTGTGGAAGATGCAATAACTCGCGCTCTGAGAAGCCAGAAATTTGCATAAAAACGCGATTGATATAGATGATATTACTCTGAGTGTCCGTTTTACTGACAATGAATTCGTCTTCGCTTAAGCTGACTTCTCGATTGGTCGGCTCAATGGGCTGCTTCATTGCTACCTCTCCATTTGTCTGATATTTGATACAAAGCTTATCGGTCGGTTAGTGAGGTTCAATAGGGTCTGACTGCATTTAAATATCAAAAATGCAGTCAGAGGGTTGGGTGGATGAACGTAGCCTGAGGGATGCTGAAAAGTGGTGTTATTTGTTGCCGAACATAGTGCCTATACAGTGACTTAAAGCGTCGCTGCGTTCAGGGGAGCGAAAGCACTCAAAGATCAATTGGCGCAGGGGAGCTTCAAACATTAAGTCGGCCAAAATCCTTGAAAAACCTGCTTGGCCGGTCTCGGCAATGGCGAGTTTTTCCAGAAAGCACATCATAGTATGGCTGTTACTGAGCGCCGCTCGCCCTTTGATGGCAATGCTCGCAATTACTTCTGCGCGGCATGCTAGTGCACTCTCGAGCAACAGGTGAATACTCTGGCTTGCTGTGCTGGCATTGGGCCCAGCTTGAATGGCGCGCATGAGGCTGCTGGCTAAGGCGCTCTCATCGCCTTTAGCTATTTCGCTCTCAAGTTTTGTGTACAAGGCGTTGGCAAGCTTGTGGTTAATAGCGCCGTGTTCCAGGGCGTTACACAGTGCGGTGAGCGGCTCTTTAGGGATTTTATCGACACATGCTATGAGCTTGTCGGTATAGGGCTCGCTGTTAACGGCAAGTTCTGCGATGCCTTGAAGGCCCAGTTCTGTCCAGCTATC
>JBMZCU010000333.1:0-3773 GCA_049613705.1 Pseudomonadales bacterium
TCTAAAGCACTCGCTCACGACATCACAGCCAGGCTGGATGTCGTGAGCGCGGCATGTATTCTCCAGGCGGCAAAGCAAGTTTGAAATTGAAGGCCTTCCGCCAACTATGAGATACTGCAAGGATACCTAAACACTTCATTCAATAGGTATTTTAAAGCGGGTCAAGCAAACAGCGGGGACGGTAATGACGGATATCGATATAGGGCAGCGACTCAAACAAATTCGCAAGGCGCACAAGCTGAGTCAGCGCGAGCTCGCCAATCGGGCAGGCACGACCAATGGCACCATCTCCCTGATCGAATCAAATAAACTGAATCCCACTGTGGGCCTGCTGCGCAGCTTGCTGCAGCAGCTTGATATCTCGATGTCTGAGTTTTTCCGCGAAGGCGAGACACAGCGTGATCAAGTCTTCTTCGACGCTGATGAGTTTCTCGAACTGGGCAGCGGCCCTATCTCTATCCGCCAGGTAAAACAGGACCTGCAAGGGCACAGCTTACAGGTGTGTCGAGAGAGCTACGCGCCCGGCGCAGACACTGGCCCTGAACTGTTTAGCCACAACGGCGAGGAGGGCGGCATCGTTATCAGCGGCGAGATCGAGCTTACCGTGGGCGAGCAGTGCAAAGTGCTCAAGCCAGGCCAGGCCTACTTCTTTAACAGCGAACTCCCCCACCGCTTTCGCAACTTAGACAAAGAAAGCGAGTGCGTCATCGTCAGCGCCGTTACGCCACCAACTTTTTAGCGATACATCCCTTTAGTATCGCGTCCCACTCTTAGCGATACTGCCCTGCCACGTGCTGCATACGCTCGGCGGCGCGGCGTGTCTGCTCGCTGATTTCGATAACCTGCTGTGAATCGCTCAGCGCCTCACTGGTGCTGCGATTGATGCTCACAAGGTTATCGTTAATATCCAGTGAAACACTGCTCTGCTGCTTGGCGGCACTGGCAATCTGCGCACTCATGGTATCCACACTGCCCATGTAGACGACGACCTCACCGAGGGATTCGCTCACAGCCGCAACTTGCTCAAAGCCCTGTTTAGAGCTGCTGACACTGTCGCCCATAACTTTAGTCAACTGCGCCATCGCACTTTGCAGGCCGGCGATCATCTCATCAATCTCCGACGTCGAGCTCTGGGTGCGCATCGCCAGTGTACGCACTTCATCTGCCACGACAGCAAAGCCACGCCCCATCTCACCGGCGCGTGCCGCTTCTATCGCTGCGTTGAGCGCCAATAAATTGGT
Source organism: Pseudomonadales bacterium (assembly GCA_049613705.1). Taxonomy (GTDB): domain Bacteria; phylum Pseudomonadota; class Gammaproteobacteria; order Pseudomonadales; family Balneatricaceae; genus Rs1. The sequence goes on from JBMZCU010000333.1 coordinate 1,242, forward strand.
CTGGTCGGCAATACCGCGGATTTCGCCGAGCACTGTGCTGATCTGCGCGGTGCTCTGATCTAGGCGCGTCACCAAGCCTGACACATCCTGCACCCGGCCGTTGATCTGCTGCATTGTCTGCATCGTATCTTTGAGTTTTACGCTGCTACTGTGCAAGTGTTGATTGGCGCTGCTGGCAACCTCTACAGCACTGCTTGCATTGCTCGAGACGTCCGCAGCCGCCTCTGTCATCTCACGCATCGCGTTACTGACTAATTCGGTGCTGCTGTGCTGGCGATTCATCCGCACATTGCTGTCACCACTGATGGAGGTCAGCTCATCGGCACTGACGAACAGTTGCTCACTCGCCCCTTTAACTTGGCCAACAAAGCGCTCGATATCGCCTAGTAAGGCATCTAAATCCGCCCCCATACGGCCAATTTCATCGCGGTGCTCAAAGCCGGTACGCAACGAGAGCAACTTGTCGCCGCGCACACGGTTTATCAGTGAAGATAGCTCGCGCACCGGCTTCACCACACTGGCACTGATAAAATAGTTGATCGTTAAAATTAACAGTAAGCACAGTGCAACGAGTAACAGCTGGTCACGCAGTTGGGCGTAGAACAACTGCTCGACATCATCGACGTAAATACCGGTGCCAACTATCCATCCCCAAGGTTCAAAACCCTGCAGATAAGCAATTTTGTGCGCCATAAAATTTTCTGATTTTAGCAGGAAAGTGTAGTCAACAAAGCCCGCGCCATCGCGCGCAACCACCTCGACAAATTCGCGCCAGTGATACTTGCCGCTGCCGTCTTGTGTATCGAGCATGTTTTTACCGACAATCTTAGGTTTCAGCGGATGCATCACCACATCACCACCGGTGTTGTTAATCCAGAAATAGCCCTTACCGGCGTAGCGCATCTCTGCGATCACAGCTGCCGCCTGGCGCTGCGCCTGCTCGCGGTTCAGCTCGCCGCTGCGTTCGCGCTGCTCAAAATGACTCAGCACAGCACTCGCCGATTCCACCAGCTCGCGGGTGGTCAGTTGGCGTTCTTCGAGCAGGTTCTGGCGCAAGGTGAGACCGGAAAGTAACGCCGCACCAAGCAGCACTAAGAGCACAGTAATGGGGATCAAACGCAGTTTCTTGCGCACATCTAAATTCATGATCAAGCGAGACATAGCGGACCTACTAGGGCGAGAAAAAGGGTGTCGGCATTCAACGGCGCGAATTCTGCGCCCGTACAACAGTGGGAACAACCAGACTTTTGGCTAATTGACAAAGCCACTACACCACAGACTTTGAAAAGTGCAGCTCAGCTAAAACGACTAACAAACGTCTAGATAAAAATCCTCATTTGTTTACTGCACGCTTGTTTTAGTCATTTGCGACCAGACGAGTGTCTAGTGAGCAGATAATGAACCGCTATCGCACGACTAGGAGGTAGAGCGGCCCGCTTAGCGATTCACAGTATTTTCTTTCTCGCGCTTGCCCTTAACCTGAACACATCGCGCGTCAGATACAGTAATACGCACTCTATCCCTTTATCAATCAACGCTGTTGGCGTACCTTTACGGTACACGCCAGCGACTTGTTAAATCCTCATAGTCACTGGCACGCGATCAGCGTAAATCACTGCGTGAAGGTAAAAATACCAGGTTCACACAGTGTACGGCCCATTCAAGATTGCGACAATTCAACGGAGCGCATGGCAGCGGCACTGACAGCCGTGTGTACAAGGCCATCCAGCGCGCCCCCTTTTGCCAAGGCCTGCAAAGCCGCCTGGGTCGTGCCATTAGGGCTCGTCACCATCTGGCGCAACATTGCCGGATCACGCTCTGATTTCATTAACTCTGCCGCACCTATCATAGTATCTATGGCCAACTGCTCGGCAAGTGCTCTATCTAACCCCAGATCAGCGCCCGCTGCCGCCATCGCCTCTACAAAGGCAAAACAATAGGCTGGACCACTGCCAGACACACCAGTCACAGCGTGCATCTGATACTCATCATCGACCCAACCACAACTGCCCACTTGTGACAGCAGATAGTTGGCATCCTGCTTTGACTGATCAGAAAGAGAGGGCGACGAGTAGTTTACAGATGCCGACAGCCCTTTAAGCGCCCCCACATTTGGCATGCAGCGCACGATTTGCGTCGACTGTGGAATAGCGGCGGCAAGTGTATTGCAGCTCACCCCGGCCATAACTGAAATAACCAGCGTTTCACGGCTGACGATACCGTCAAAATCAAAGGGAACAGCCGTAAAAATTTGAGGTTTGACCGACAAAAAAACAACATCAAAACGATGATTGTGTTGCGCACACTCAGCCAAATCAGCATAGATGGTACACCCTGAATAGGCACTTTGCCCACCGGATAGCATACCGGGATCTACGATAAAATAGGCTGTGTTATCAGTATCACTGGCCATCAATCCCTGCACAATCGCACCGCCCATTTTACCGGCACCTAAAAATAGTATTTTTTTCATCAAGACCTCAAATAGTGTTCAATCGTGCTGAGAAATATAGCTTCAAGCGCAGCATTTTG
>JBMZCU010000334.1:0-3772 GCA_049613705.1 Pseudomonadales bacterium
CGCGACATGCGCAATCATATGCTTTTGACCTGCGCGCGGCTTAAGCTCCCTGCGCTCAAGAAATTGACGGTAGCTCTGCTGAATCTGATTTTTAAGTTCAGTCGTTAACAATCTGTGGTCCACTCAAAGAGAGACTGAGGCAGCGCGCGGGGAAATACACTTACAATGGCGCACAAAAACAGTCGATATAAATCTGCGCGCAGCATATCAAAATACTGGATATATAGACAGAAAAAGCTTTACACAATCCGACCCCTGTATATAATACAAGCACTGTATAAAAATACAGATAACAAATTTGAGATAGGTGGCCCGATGAAACTTACCAAAAGACAAACTGATGTGCTCAACTGTATCAACGATCATATCGACGCCACGGGCTATCCGCCAACGCGGGCAGACATTGCACGCAGTCTCGGCTTTAAATCCGCCAACGCCGCGGAAGAGCATTTAAAGGCACTGGCGAAGAAAGGGGCGATTGAAATCATCCCTGGTACGTCGCGAGGAATACGCGTCCCCCAGCCAGAAGAAGCACCTGAAGAAGGACTCCCAATCGTTGGTCGTGTCGCTGCAGGCTCCCCTATTCTCGCCCAAGAGCATGTCGAAGAGCACTGCACCATTTCAGCTAATTTTTTTAATCCCAGTGCTGATTACCTGCTGCGTGTTCAAGGCATGAGCATGAAAGATATCGGCATTATGGATGGCGATTTGCTCGCAGTACACCAGTGCCGCGAAGCTCGCAACGGGCAAATTGTCGTTGCGCGCATCGAAGATGAGGTTACCGTTAAACGCTACCAACGAGAGGGTGACAAAGTACTATTGGTCGCGGAAAACGAAGAGTTTGAGCCTATCGAAATCGACCTAGCGGACCAGGAAATTTCTATTGAAGGTCTAGGAGTGGGTGTTATCAGGCAGGGAGGCGAGCCGTGATTAACTTAGATAAATACCGTCAGCAAAAACTGCAGTTTGAGAGCCAATTGCGCTGCGCTGAGCACAGCGCAAAACACATTGAGCTAAAGAGCAATCCGTGTAACGGCAGTGGCTTACTGGGTAAAGTTACAGAGATCATTACCAGTGATAGCGAGCATGCAAATATACCTATGCTACTGCCGCTACTGGCAACCCTGAGCAAAGATGATCGCTGGTTTGCCTGGATATCCCCACCAAAGGATCTCCCTAAAGACCTACTGCGTGAAGCCGGAATTGCGCTGGATAAGGTCATGCTGCTCTATCCCGATGAACAACACTCTAGCTTGATGCTAGCAAAAAAAGCACTCAGTGCTGGTACCTGCCATGCCGTTATCAGCTGGAGCGGACAACTATCGGAACATGAAATGGCGGGATTGGAAAAATCTGCCCGAGATGGAGCAAGCCACGGTATTCTCATCCGCGCGAGAGGCAAGCATTAGTGAATTGTCTGCCCTCGCGCCTCTTCAAGTGCCGCCTCTTGGCGCTTTCCTTCTGATAAGTACTCAATCCCAGCCATCAACATACGGCTCGCCAAGTCGATATGCAAACCCTCAAGCTTTTCTTTAAAGTCTTCACCGAGTGAAATTTTTAGCAGCGCAGACTCCTCGCCTGCTTTGCGAACGATAAAGTCCTCAGATGGCAGCTGAACAATTTCTAACGCCGTAAGTTTTGTGTCTTTCATAATTCCTTTCTAAGTGTTTTACCACTCTTGCATCAATTCTCGAAAAGCGGCAACGTGTTTTTCAAACTCCACAGCGCACTCATAAATAATATCAATATCACGCTTTTTGCTACTGCCTATTAGTTGAACATGGCCGGCAAACTCATCGATGCTGGCAGCACCTTCTAGATAAAGCGCCTGTGCCAACCAGCTGTGCGGCTGCAACTCTAATTCATTTAGCAACTCAGCTTGTGGACAATCAAATTCTAGCTGGGAAAGCTGCTGACACAACTGAGAGAATCGCTCGGCCCCCACTTGTAAACCATAGTGAGAGCCAACCTCATCGATAAATGCACGGTACCACGTCGTTAGATGATAGTGCTGTGAAGCTTCTAGTGCCTGCCGCTCGAGCGAGGTAAGTTGGTCGTTGCGCAAGACATCTAGTTGCGCGTAAAACAAACGTCGCTTAGCATCAGTAATCCGGTATTGCATGTTCATTAGCGCAGTTGTTACTCTGCGCTCTTAGTCGCTTTTTTAGGCTTTGCTTTTGCCTTCGCTTTCGTCGCTTTAGGCTTAGGGAGTTCAATATCCCATTTAGAGCCGTTGTAGTAAGCCTTCCAACCTGTCGCTTTTCCCTCAAGCTCAGTCATTACATATTGCTCTTTGGTTTTACGCGAATAGCGAACAATCGTATCAAAGCCTTGGTCGTCTTCTACCGGTGCATCGAATAGAAAGCTGTACTTTGGATCTATCTCACTGCGGTGTGGCAGCAATTCTTTTACCTTAGGCGCACGGGTTTCGCGATTGCGTGGGAATTTACTCGCCGCCAAAAACAATCCAGAGGCGCCGTCACGTAATATATAGGTATCTTCAACCTTTTCACACGCCAATTCAGGCATAGGCACAGGATCCATCTTCGGAGGGGCAGCTTCGCCATTTCGCAGGAGCTTACGGGTGTTCTTACACTCCTCGTTAGTACAGCCGAAAAACTTGCCAAAACGGCCAGTTTTCAATTGCATCTCATTGCTGCATTTGTCGCACTCTATTGAAGGCCCTTCATAGCCCTTAATGCGATATTCACCTTTTTCAACTTCAAAGCCAGGGCAGTCAGGGTTATTACCGCAGATATGCAGTTTACGGTTGGTATCGATAAGGTAGCTATCCATAGCGCTATCGCAAATCTTACAGCGATGCTTGTTCAGCAAGATACGAGACTCTTCCTCATCGTCACCATCAACACTGACCACCTCATCTCCCGAGGTCAAATTGAGCGTCTCTTTGCAGCGCTCTTTAGGTGGCAAACTGTAACCAGAACAGCCGAGGAAAACCCCAGTGCTGCCTGTTCGAATCATCATGTCACGCTCACAGCTTGTGCATTTAATATCTGTCAGCGTAGGCGAATTCGGGCGCATCCCATCCTCGCCCTGCGCGCTCTCTAACTTTGCACTAAACTCTTGGTAAAATTGATTGAGTAGCTCTTTCCACTCTTTACTACCTTGGGCAATATCATCCAAGGCGTTTTCCATGCGTGCAGTGAAACTATAGTCCATTAAATCCGCAAAATTCTCATTGAGGCGCTCAATCACAATATCGCCCATTTTACAGGCGTAAAAGCGGCGGTTTTGCACTTCAACATAACCGCGGTCTTGAATGGTAGAAATGATAGAGGCATAAGTTGAAGGTCGACCAATGCCTTGTTTCTCAAGCTCTTTAACCAAACTTGCTTCTGTGTAGCGCGCAGTAGGCTTGGTAAAATGCTGTTTAGGTATCAAAGCGCCCAGCTCAAGCACAGCCCCTGCCTCAACATCTGGTAAGATGACATCTTCGTCTTTACCTTTGCTTGGCATCACCCGCGTATAACCGTCAAAGCGCAAAATACGCCCTTTCGTACGCAATTCAAAATCACCAGCCTTCACCGTAATACGTGTACTGGTATAGAGAGCTGGCATCATCTGACAAGCCAGGAACTGGCGACGAATTAACTCATACAGACGCTCAGCGTCTCGCTCCATCCCCACAAGCTTTGTCGCTTCAACATTAACATCTGAGGGACGAATGGCTTCGTGCGCCTCTTGCGCACCATCTTTGCTCGAATAGCGCACTGGCTCTTCTGGGAGATAGTTTTTCCCAAAATTATCCTTG
>JBMZCU010000335.1:0-3758 GCA_049613705.1 Pseudomonadales bacterium
GTTGGCACGATGAAGGTTGTCGATATGGCACCGGCCGATGCGGCAGCAGCCTTTGCCAATGGCAACTTAGACATGGTCTGTGGTTGGGGCGGTGCGCTGGCACGCATGCAAGAGCACGGTAATGTACTGCTCACGGGCGCAGAAAAAGAAGCCGTGGGAATCAAAGTATTTGATGCCACTGTTGTACCTACAGCCTTTGGTGATGAGCACCCAGAGCTTGTCAGCAAATTCTTAGCAGTGACCGCTAAGATGAACAGCGATTACAAGGCTGATCCAGCAAAAATGTTGCCAGTCATCGCCAAAGCGGCGGGTATGGCTGATGACGCCGCTCAGGCGAGCCTCAACAACTTTGCATTCCCTTCGCGTGATACTCAGCTGGGTAAAGCGTGGCTCGACGGTGGTTTACAAACCTACCTCAAGGAAGTGGCTGACTTCTTTGTCAAAGAGGGCACGCTGAAATCGGCGCTGCCAAGCTACGACGATGCAGTAAACATTTCTTATCTCAAAAACGCCAATTAACCGCGCGGCCGCTAGCGGTATTTAATACCACTAGCGGTTTTATTGACCTGCGGTACACATTGCAGGTGTTCTCTCTTTACTCGCACTGTTCAAGATGTATCTGCATCGCAAGTAGTGCGCTAAAGATTTGATAGCGACTGGAGGCTAGATGGCTGGTTTGACGATAGAAGGTGTAAGCATGACCTTCGAATTGCCCGATGGAAACAAAGTTGAGGCACTGAAAAATATTAATTTATCTCTCGCACCTGGCGAGCTGCTCTCCGTACTTGGCCCCTCGGGCTGCGGTAAGAGTACGCTGCTTAACATACTCGCAGGATTTCTCGCGGCGACAGCGGGGCAGGTGAGTGTTGTCGGCCACGATGGCGGTGCACATCAGGTTAGTGGTCCGAGCAGCGAGCGGGGTATGGTTTTTCAGCGCGGAGCACTCTTCGAGTGGATGAATGTGCGCGAGAACATAGCCTTTGGCCCGCGTATGAAAAAGACACCCGAGGCGCAGATTACACAGACAGTTGATGAGCTTTTACAGATCGTTGGCTTGCAGGACTTTGGCAAAAAGATGACCTATGAGCTCTCCGGTGGGATGCAGCAGCGTGTCGCTCTGGCTAGATGCTTGGCCAACGACCCGCAGATCATCTTGATGGATGAGCCACTCGGGGCGCTCGACGCGCTGACCCGGGAAAAGATGCAGAGCTTAGTACTGGATATCTGGAAGAAAACCGGCAAGACCATCATCTTAATCACCCACTCTGTCGAGGAGGCACTACTGCTCGGTGAGCGCTTGTTGGTGATGGCGCCAAGGCCTGGTCGCATCCACCGTGAATATCGTCTTCCCTTTGCAGAGATGGGAGTCGGAGAGGATTTACGCGAAGTAAAAAAACACCCTGACTTTGCACTCAAACGCGAGGAGATCCTCAACATGATTTGGAACATGGAAGAGGAAATCATGGGGGCGTAAAAGGCTGCACCGCAGAAAAATACTCAACAATAACAATATAACAGCGGGTGTTGCAGCTCACTGTCTCGCTTGGACGCACTCGCTCGCATTCAGTGTCAGCGAGCGATAGTTAAAACAGGCGACTGCATGACCGCTATGGAGGCTGCAAATGTGGCAAGAATTAACAGCGCTGGGGGCAGATACACTCTCACTGACAGTGGGTATCGCTTTGATACTCGGCGTGTACATTGCAATCAGTACACTGTGTTTCGCGATCTACCATCAAGTGCAAAAGCTGCGCTTGGGCCGCAGTGATTTCAACAGTTTAAAAACAGTTACCTTTGGCGATGAGAGTGCGGTTAGCGCCAATCGTGTCGCCTCTATAGGTGCTGTGGTTGCGCTCTTTGTAATTTGGGGTGTGTTTACCGGCTCCAACTGGGTGCCCTTTCACGTGAGTGCGCCTTTCGGAGGTGAAACCCGCTTTAGTTACAGTGCGCAAAACGCCGCCGGTGAGCGCGCCAGTGCCACAGTGCAGGTGCTGGTTGGAGAGGTCGATAAAGCAGTGCTCACGCCCTTGGCCGAGGTGACAGGTTTTGCCCGCAACGACACTTTTGAAGTGCGCAGCGGACGCACTAAGCTGCTCAAAGTGCAAAAGAACGATGTCGGCGGGCGCGAAAGCGGCTATCGGGTCACAGAGATAGACGGCCAGCCGATCAGCGGTGGCGACGTACTGCAAGTGGCGAATGGCCAAGTGCGCATGACGGCCAAGGGCAGCTTGTCGTTCAGTCCTGACAAAGGCTTGCAAATGGAGGCGATCTGGCTACCGTCGCCGGAAGCTGTGGTCGATAAAATTATCAGCATTAGCCGCGAGGGCTATCAGAACGTCAGCTTAGGCGAAAATTTAGGTTGGTCACTGATGCGTGTGGTGCTCGGCTTCTTGCTCGGTTGCTTGTTCGGTATTCCGTTGGGCTTTGCCATGGGGCTCAACGGTTGGATGCGTGGCTGGTTTGACCCGATTGTCGAGTTCATGCGTCCCGTGCCACCGCTAGCGCTGATCCCGCTGGTGATTATCTGGTTCGGTATCTGGGAGCAGGGCAAGATCAGCCTGCTGTTCTTGGCCTCTTTGTGGATTATGACCATCGCAGCGCGCTCTGGGGTTTCAGGGGTCAGTATCTCTAAGGTACACGCGGCGTATTCACTCGGAGCCTCTAAGTACCAAGTGTTGATGAAGGTGATATTGCCCAACTCGCTGCCGGAGATCTTCACCGGTGCACGGGTTGCCATGGGGGTCTGTTGGGGCACAGTAGTAGCGGCAGAGCTGGTGGCAGCAGAGAAGGGCGCGGGCAAGATGATCATCGCCGCCTCTAAGTTTCAGCAGACCGATATCGTAATCATGGGGATCATCTTGATCGGGATAATCGGCTATGCCATCGAAATGCTGATGCGCAAGGCCGAGCTCAAACTCATTCCCTGGAAGGGCAAAGACTGAGGCCTATTAAAAAGTCTCTCCAGCCAGCTGCGGCACCCGCCGCAGCTTTTTCAAGCGTAACGCTCCCCTGACTCTATCTAACCCTATACACTAGCGGTTTTGCGAGACGGGATGTCTATGACACAGGAAAATACCATGGGGCCTCTGCAGTGGCTGATGTTGATCACACTCTCGCTGCTCTGGGGCGGTTCTTTCTTCTTTATGAAAGTCGCTGTGTTAGAAGTGCCTACCTTCACTATAGTCTTCGTTCGCGTGGCGATTGCCGCACTGATGTTGCTAATCTATCTGAAAGCGTGCGGCACAGCGTTGCCAAGGCAGGGATCGCTCTGGGCGCTCTTTTTTGCCGTCGGGCTTTTTAACAACTTGTTGCCATTCAGTCTTTTAGTCTGGGGGATGAGTGAAATCGCCAGTGGTTTAGCGGCGATTTTAAATGCTACTACACCGCTCTTTACGATAGCTGTCGCGCACTTTGCAACGGCGGATGAGAAAATCTCGCTGCGCAAGTTGGCTGCTATTTTGTTGGGCGTCGCCGGTGTCGCTGTCTTGATTGGGCCCGCAGCGCTGGACAGCGGCGGACCGCTGTGGGCGATAGGGGCCTGCCTGGGAGCGGCACTTAGCTATGCCATCGCCTCTATGTTAGGACGTCAGTTTGCCGTACGAGGCGTCACCCCCAGCGTTGGTGCTTTCGGGCAAGTCACGGCTAGCAGTGTCTTGCTCATTCCACTGGTACTCGCTTTTGAGCAACCCTTTGCCTTGAGCTGGCCCAGCACGCAGGTAGTACTTTCACTCTTGGCGCTGGGGGCGCTCAGCACTGCT
>JBMZCU010000336.1:0-3751 GCA_049613705.1 Pseudomonadales bacterium
CCCCGGCGAGCGCATTGAAGCCAAAGTGGTCAAGCAACACAAGCGCTACGATGAAGCGCTCACCCAGAAAATTATCGCCCCCTGCGCGCAGCGTATTGCCCCCCAGTGCGCTCACTTCGACGTCTGCGGCGCCTGCCAATTACAACATTTCGATGCGCAGGCACAGCGCGATAGCAAGCGTGATGCGGTACTGGCTCTGTTGCAAAAAATGGCCAAAATCACACCTCACAACATACACAGCACTCTGTATGACCAGAGTTTTCACTACCGTCGCAGTGCGCGCATTGGGGTCAATCAACGCTCGCACAGCGGCGAGAGCATTGTCGGCTTTCGCCGGCGCAACAGCGCCAAGCTGTTTCAGGTAGACAACTGCCCCGTACTGCCCGCGCACATGGCACCGGCATTTGATACTCTGCGCAGTGAGCTTGAGAAAATTGACAATGCCAAAGCCATTACCCACATCGAATACATCCAAGGGGACAACCAGGGCGCACTGACATTTAGGACCGTGCAAGCCCTACACAGCCAGAGCAAGCAGATTTTAAACGGCATTGGTGAAAAGTTAGGGCTGCAGATCTTCATCCGCACAGATGACGCCCTGCTACCGCTTGGCGATGCCGACCCTATGCACTATAACATTGACAACCTACAGCTCAGCTTTGAACCTGGTGATTTCATTCAGGTAAATGCGGCGGTCAATCGACAGATGATCACACGTGCACTGCAATGGCTCGAAATTGCGCCGGGAGATCGCGTACTGGACTTGTTTTGCGGCTTAGGTAATTTTTCACTGCCCCTTGCCAGCGCTGGTGCAACAGTGGTTGGGGTGGAAGGCAGTCAGCGCATGGTTCAGCGCGCCACGCAAAACGCGCTGGACAATGCACTGCACAACTGCCACTTTTACGCGGCTGATTTGAACACAGATATTCGCCGACAATCCTGGTACGGCGAAGGTTTTAATAAACTCCTGCTCGACCCACCGCGCAGTGGCGCCAGCGAACTCATCCCCCATTTGGCCAACTACCACGCCGAGAAGATACTCTATGTCGCCTGTGATCCAGCGTCCCTAGCGCGTGACAGCGCACAATTGGGTGAATTGGGATACACCATGACTCAGTTCTGCACCATGGATATGTTCCCCAACACTGCGCATGTCGAATCGATGGCGCTCTTTAGCCGCGAGGCCAAAGCGTGATCGAAGTACTCTACCAAGATGCCTATCTGATTATCGTGCACAAACCTCACGATGTACTTTCAGTGCCCGGTAAAGGGCCTGATAAGCAAGACAGCTTAGACCGCAGGCTGCACCGGCAAGGCTTTCACACTGCGCGCATTGTGCATCGCCTGGATTATGCGACTAGCGGCATTATGATATTGGCACTAGATGCAGATACCCATCGCCAGCTAAGCACCTTGTTTCAAGAACGGCTCATCGAGAAAGACTACCAAGCACTACTGAGCGGTGTTGTGGAGCACGATAGCGGCACTATCGATCAACCGCTGCGCTGCGACTGGGAGCGCAGACCCCTGCAAATAATCGATCACGAACACGGTAAGCGCGCGATTACCCATTACAGCGTGATCGAGCGAAGCACAGAATCGACCCGAGTGATGCTTAGCCCGCAAACCGGGCGCTCCCATCAACTGCGCGTACACATGCAATACCTGGGCAACCCTATTTGCGGCGACCGTTTCTACGCCCATCCTGATGCACTGGCGCAATCGCCTGTCCTGTGCCTACACGCACAGCGCCTGCGCTTTACTCACCCTGTGAACGGCCAGCTTATCGATATCGAAAAAGCGTGCAGCTTTTGATGCCTACAATCAACGTTTACCACTGACACGCTCAAAATCTCTGCTATCTTGTGAGTTATATCACCCACAACGATGGCAGCGACTATGCAAGCATCCCACTTAGAACAACTATCTCTTTCACAAATTGTAGAACTACTGAGCGACTTGTATCTGGCCTTTTCTTCTGACTATGCCGTCGTACTTTTTGGGTTGAGTGGGTTAATCGTCACGTTTACTGCACTGTTTAATCCCGCTCTTAGCAACCTCATTGCCAGCACCACCCGCAAGCTCTATAGAATCAGCGCAGCACTATCACTGGTCGTTATTGCGCTTTGTCTGTGCTTAGTTTTGCTAAAACAATCCGCGTTATCACTCCGTGTCATGGTATGGCTGGAGCAAACGCTGTTGGCCTACCCCAAAGTGATCTATGTGGTGAGTATTTTCTTTTTACTGGCAGTCATTAACTGTTTCGTCTTTTTGATCAGCCGCCATTCGCCCAACCAACACAGCCGTGTCGTGGTATTCGGCTTACTGCTGGGTTTCGCTTACTTTTGTTTTGAAGTCCAAAGCATCAACGCGGTACATCCACTGCAAATCATCATGACATTAATCATCACGCTCATCGCAATTTACTTGTTCGGATGGAAGCAGCGCCCAAGTACAAAAAACTTAGTGCACGAGCTAGACACGCTCAATCGCAGGCGCACAAACATAAGAGAAGAGCTTTCGAAAAGAGGAGCGCTGCCACCGCTTGGCCAGCCACAGCGCCCAGAGATGCACCGCGACACTACACATTCGGCACATCGCGGTGAGAGGCATTAAAAGGGAAGTATTAGTGCTCAATAACAGCGTAATCACGCGCTAGAATTTCGATAATCTCAGCGCGTGGATCAGCGGGCACCTCTATGGTCGCACCGATGATTTTCTCAGCGATATCCGTGTACGTTTGGCTAACCTTGAGCATCTCAGCCTCGCTGAGAGTAAACGCCGCTGCCATAGCCGTGCGCTCATCTAGACGGTCTTTATCCAACAGCAACTCAGGCTCTGGGACGCTGTTAAGCAACAGCTGCCTAAATCCCTCTTTTGAATTTTCGACAATCTCTTCACGCGCATAAGCAGCACCATCCCAGATGCGAGAGGAATCAGGGGTCCCCACTTCGTCGATATAAATCAACTCGTCTTCGCCCTGTAAGTTTGTGACGTAGCCGAATTCAAACTTAGTATCGACAAAAATTTGATCCACCTTGGCAAGGTGCTCACTGATCAGCGAAAAGCCCTCGCTCAATAGCGACTCATAACGCGTCACATCCTCGGCGCTGTTAAACTTAAACGCCGCCAAATCACTGAGAATATTAGCGCGCGAGATATTCACGTCATCCACCTCAGGCACGCCCTCAACGCCACTGATAATGCCTTTGGTAGACGGTGTGATCAACACCTGATCAAGCGCCTGGTTAGCCGTTAAGCCCTCAGGCAACTCAATGCCGCAGAAGTTGCGCTCACCTTTGTTATAAGCACGCCACATGCTGCCGGTAATATAGCCGCGAGCAATCGCCTCAACCATAACCGGGCGAGCCTGGCGTACAATCCAGATATAAGGGTGGGGAATATCGACGATGTGATTACCGGCAAGACCTGCCTCTTCAAAGAGCTTAAACCAGTGCGCAGATACTGCGTTCAGTGCTGCACCTTTGCCCGGTACACCATTGAGCCCACCCTCGGCGCGCCACATGCACTCAAAGGCAGAAATGCGATCACTAATGATCATGATCGCAAGCGGTGTGTCTTCTGCGATGGGGTAATGCTTCTCGCGAATCAAACGCTGGCTGTCCTGCGCCGTCAGTTTATAGACAGATCGCACCTTGCCACTGTGAACAGGTGAAGCAACACGGATGGGCAAATCATCATTAACATCTAACACTTTGTAAGTGCTCATGGGTACTCCTAAATAAGCCAC
>JBMZCU010000337.1:0-3747 GCA_049613705.1 Pseudomonadales bacterium
AATGTCCAATCGGAAGTCGATGAACTAAAAACAGAACTCAGTGATGAAGACCGCATTCGCAGCGAAGTCGAAAAGCTACTCGCGGAAGAGAAAAGAAAGAATGCTGAAATCGAAAAAATGGGGCGGCTGGACGCTACACTCGGCCACTATTTTGCCACGTGTTGTAATCATGTCTTACAACAGCTCGATAACACCTGCATACGCGCTATTGGCCTACACGGGCAAACAATTAGGCATCGTCCCACTCAAGATGATGAGAGCTTTACATTGCAGATTGGCGATGCCAATCGCGTGTGTGAAATCACTGGGACCGATACAGTCGCAGACTTTCGTCGCCGCGATATTGCCGCAGGCGGCCAGGGTGCTCCCTTAGTGCCCGCCTTTCATCGTGACTTATTCAGCGCCGCAAATATTGATAGAGTCATTGTCAATATCGGCGGCATGGCTAATATAACCCTATTGGCCCACAAATCAGAACGCCCCCTTAGCGGATTCGATACAGGTCCTGGCAACGTACTGTTAGATGCCTGGATTAGAAAATGCAAAGGCTTAAATTACGATGATGCAGGCCTTTGGGCAGCTAGCGGCGAAGTATCCACGCCACTGTTAACTTCACTGCTCAAATTGGATTATTACGATCTGCCAGCACCTAAAAGCACGGGCCGCGAGCAATTTAACCTGGATTGGCTTGAGAGCCGATTGAGTACTTTGCCCACACTGGCAGAGCAAGATGTTCAACGTACCCTGCTAGAGTTGACAGCCATAACCATCGCTCGTGAAATTAACAAGTTAGACCTTGAGGCTGCAGAGGTTTACACGTGCGGTGGGGGCAGTCACAATCCGCTGTTACTCGAGCGCATCCAAGCACACCTAGCAAAAGATACAAGCGTTGAAACAACCCAGGCGCTCGGCCTGCATCCCGACTGGGTAGAGGCGACGGCTTTTGCATGGTTAGCGAAGAGAACGCTAGAAGGATTATCGGGGAATTGCAGCAGTGTGACAGGCGCTAAAGGTGAAAGAATTTTAGGTGCTATCTATCAAAGCTAGCACCTTCGCATTTAGATCGCGAATGAAGACCCACAGCCACAGGTAGTCGTGGCATTCGGATTGTGAACCAAGAACTGAGCACCCTGTAGCCCTTCTCGATAATCGACCTCTGAGCCCTCCAGATACTGCAAGCTCATCGCATCAACCACCAGCGAAACACCGGATTTAGTGATCAGGGTGTCATCTTCAGCGACATTCTCATCAAAGGTAAAGCCGTAGGAGAAACCTGCGCAACCACCACCTGTAATGTAAATCCGCAGCTTAAGGGCAGCATTTTCTTCCTCTTCAATCAGCCCTTTGACTTTGGAGACTGCTGAATCGGTAAATAGCAGTGGGTCTGTCATATCAGTCACTTTATCTGTCTCAAAAATTACAACAGGCGAACTATCCCTTAACCTAGGGTTTTAGTCAAGTATTCACAGTTTTAAAGCGCACCTACACGGGCGTCGGTGCGCCTGACAATTTATGGCATCATAGCGACAGCTTGGAGTCCCGCACTTTCATCGAGCCCACAGCAGATATTCATATTTTGAATAGCCTGCCCCGCCGCCCCTTTTACTAAGTTATCAATGACCGACAAGACAACGACTGTGTCATCGTTTTGTGGGCGGAAGATACTAATACGACAAGTATTAGCGCCTTTTACGCTGCGCGTTTCTGGCAGCGAACCCTGCGGCATAACATCGACAAAAGGCTCGTCGCGATAGCGCTCCTCAAAGAGTGATTGAATATTATCTACTGGGTCTTTCAGCGTTGCATAAAGCGTTGCATGAATACCGCGAATCATGGGCACTAAATGCGGGACAAAGGTCAACCCAACAGGGCGATCACTCACAGCATTGAGCCCCTGTTTTATCTCTGGTAGATGGCGATGCCCTGCTACGCCATATGCTTTAAAACTCTCACTCGCCTCACACAAGAGTGAACCGACATTCGCTCCGCGCCCCGCACCACTGACGCCAGATTTGCAATCGGCAACAAGTCGGCGCGTATCGATCAGCGCAGACTCCAGCAGTGGAATAAAGCCCAACTGTGCAGCGGTAGGGTAACAACCCGGACAGGCAATTAATTGCGCATCGCGAATGGCGGCGCGATTTACTTCGGGCAGTCCATATACCGCACGCTCAACTAAACCTGGCTGGGTGTGCTCCATCGCATACCACTTTGACCAAAGCTCGGTATCTTTAATTCTAAAATCAGCTCCCAGATCAATCACTTTGATACCGCGATCGAGTAGTTCACCGGCCATGTTCATGGCAACACCGTGAGGTGTAGCGAAAAAAACCACATCGCACTGCGCCAAGTTTTCAACATTGGGGAGCGAAAAAGCTAAGTCGTAATGTGATCGTAAATTGGGATACATATCTGCAACATTAACCCCCTCTTCAGAGCGCGAAGTAATTGCAACAACTTCTGCCTGAGGATGATTTGCCAACAGACGCAGTAACTCTACCCCTGTATACCCTGTGCCGCCTACGATACCTACTTTAATCACAATCGCTCCATCTTATTCCAATCGAAAATCGAGCCTGAATAATACCCCTTCATGATAGAGTCCGGCTAGCCCTTCACGTTAAAAGCTAAGCTCATAGCCTACTTTTTACGCATGCCATTACAAGTTACCTGCGCACTATCACCATCGTTAGCCCACTGGCTTGGCAGTTCGATACAACAACTTGGCAACGCTGAGTTTGGCACTCACTGTGAGTGCCATAGATATGCCCCATCCGATAGCTCCTACGTGTAAGCTACACATGTGATTAGATCTCGCTATAATAGCTCGGCAACTTTCACCTTAGTCAACGCAATGTAGGGCCGATGAACAAAGCGCACGCTTCACTCCAACACTTTCGCCACCAGCTGGCCAACTATGAAGCCCTACCTCAACTCGCATTGCTCGGATTAGTGTGCGGCTTAGGTGCCGGTCTATTGATCAGTTTACTGCGCATTGCTATCGACCTCCCACTCGCCGCGTTACTGCCTGATCACGTCGAAAACTTTGAAGGGTTGAGCACCAGCGAGCGCTTTCTGCTCCCCGTTATTGGTAGCTTAGTGCTTGCCTATTTATTCACGCTCTGGCCACTGATGCGCTGCAAGGTAGGCATTGTTCACTTAATGGAACGCCTCTCCTACCACCAAGGCATTATCCCCATCAAGCATATGTACGCCCAATTCATCAGTGCTTGTATTGCCTTGATTTGTGGTCACAGTGTCGGTCGCGAAGGGCCCGCGGTGTATTTAGGCGCTTGCCTGTCTAGCTGGATTGGTCAATTACTACACATCCCACACAATTCACAGCGTTTACTGATTGCCTGTGGCGCTGCCGCGGCAATCTCCGCAGCATTCAACACACCTCTGGCCGGTGTTATTTTCGCCATGGAAGTCATCTTACTCGAGTACACCGTTGCAGGATTCACCCCTGTGATTGTCGCCTCAGTCAGTGCAAGCATCGTCACACGGGTGCTCTTTGACGGCGCCCCGATCTTCGATGTTCCTTCATTTACGGTAGCCAGTATGAGTGAAGTTCCGTGGATTATTGCCACGGGTGCCGTGATTGGGATTATCGCTGCCGCATTCATTAAGTTAATGCTACTGGCAACTAAGAGTAAACGCTGGCCCTTACAGCTAAGGTTTATTTTGGCAGGTCTGATCACTGGCGCCGTTGCCGTGCTCTACCCGCAAGTGATGGGTACAGGGTAC
>JBMZCU010000338.1:0-3727 GCA_049613705.1 Pseudomonadales bacterium
GTAAGCTGGTTGTTGACCCCTAATATGCCACCCTCACGCATTGCACAAACACTCGAGCACGCGAAGACGATGTTGTACTGTGTTAGTCGGCGCGGCGTGACGGGGAGTGGGCAAAGTGAGCGCCAATTGGAATACCTTGAGCCTATTCGGCAGAAAACAGATCTTCCCCTGGCGCTTGGCTTTGGTATCACCACTGCGGAGCAGGTTTCACAGTTAGTGGGTAGCGTTGACGTTGCCGTTGTCGGCAGTGCCCTGCTGAGTGCTTTTGACGAAGGCGGTGAAGCTGGGTTCACCGCCAAAGCCGAAGCGCTGCTCGCTGCGACGCGCTAAGAGAAAACGCGCAGTACTTCACCGGTGGTTACGCCTAAGATACTGCGCTTGTAAGCTTGTGCGGCCCTCGCTGCTGGAATAGCCGGGAAGCCTGGGAAAAAATCTGCGTATTTATAGAGCGACTCTTCTACGACGGTGGCACTGACGCTGTTGATTCTTACACCCGGTGGGAGTTCGGTTGCCGCAGCGCGAACAAAGCTGTCGATAGCGCCGTTTACAGCTGCAGCACTCACGCCCATTGCAATGGGTTGCTCCCCCAAAATGCCACTGGTTAAGGTAATAGAGGCGCGCTCACTCAGGTAGGGCAAAGAGAGGGTCGTGAGGTTAATTTGGCCCATCAGCTTGTTGTTAATGCCTAATTTCCACTGATCATCACTAAGCTCAGCCAGTGGCGCAAATGCGACTTTGCCGGCGGCAAAGACGAGTGCGTCTATGCTACCTATATCACCGTGAATCTGCTGCAGTGTCGCTTCGATTGAGCTGTGTAGGGCAATATCCATTTGATATTCTCCCTGAGTGTGCCCAACCGTTATAACACGGTGATTATCTTTGAGTATATTGACGACGGCGCTGCCGATGGTGCCAGTGGCACCGACAATAACGATATTCATAATATGTCTCCTTATTCGTGTAATTGCTATGCTAAACAGTTGTAATATTTAGTAGAACAGTAAAAATAAAACATACTGTTTCATAAATGGTGCTAATGAAGTGGATTTACGCTTACTACAAAGTTTTTACGCAGTCGTTCATCACGGTGGTTTTACAGCAGCGGGTGAGGCATTAGGGGTGTCTAAAGGTTTACTTAGTCGCCATGTAAACCGGTTGGAGCAGGAGCTAGGTGCGCTCTTGCTACAGCGCTCGACACGTGTGGTGAGACCCACCCAAGCCGGTCAGGCGCTTTTTCTCAACGCGCAGAAAATTATGTTACTGGCTGCTGGTGCAGAGCGTGAGTTGGCGCAATTTGACGCGCGCCCAAGCGGGTTGTTGCGCTTTACTGCGCCTATTTCCATTGGTGATACTCTCGTGGGCGATGTATTGAGTGCATACAGTGAGCGTTGCCCTGATGTGGAGCTGGAGTTTAATTTTTCCAACCGCAGTTCAGATTTAGGCACCGGTGAAAACGATATCGCACTGCGTGCTGTAGCACGTTTGCCAGAGACTGCAGTTGCGACTTCAGTAGGCCGAATTCTGAATGTGTTGGTAGTGCGCCGCGGCTTTTTTGCACAGACTCTAGCGCCGCACGTTTTAGAACTTAATCACTTACCCTGTATTTTGAACACTCATCAGCAAGCTTGGAATGTGTGGCATTTACACACTGCAGAAGGGGCACATGATGTTGCGGTGAGTGGGCGCTATGCCTGTGCTAAATATGCAACGGCGCTCAAATTAGCGTTGGCCGGCGCAGGTGTCGCCAATTTACCTTACTACCTCGTCGAGCCCTACCTTAATTCCGGTCAGTTGGAGCGGGTATTTGAAGATGTGCAAGCCAGTGCTCACGAAATGTTTATCGTCCACTTAGCGCAGCGTCCACTGCCGGCAAAGATTGCAATTTTTAAGCAGTTACTGATGCAGTGGTTTGAACAGCGCCCGCAATACTTATACCAAACGAGCGACATGTAAGGGCGCAAAAGAGTGGTAAGACGCTGATGAGAGCACAGAAAATAATGCTCTCGGCGCTGTTAACGAATGCAGTTAAATATCAAACTCAGCCCAAATGGGGGCGTGATCGGAGGGCTTTTCCATCGCTCTGATATCATAGTCGATATCCGCCGCGATACATTGTTGATATAGCGCGTCAGTTGCAAGTACTGCATCAATACGCAGGCCGCGCTTTGGTTGGTCGTCAAAGCCTTTGGAGCGGTAGTCGAACCAGCTAAATTTTTCATTGCTCTGCGGGAAAAATTTGCGATAAGTATCACTCAATCCCCAGCTTAAAAGGCGCTCCATCCACTCTCGCTCGATGGGTTGAAAGCTGGCTTTACCGGTTTTTAACCAGCGTTTGCGGTTGGCGTCTCCAATGCCGATATCAATATCTTGTGCTGAGATGTTTAAATCCCCGAGCACAATGACGTTGTCAGAGGGGGTGCAGTGCTCAAGTAAGTACTGCTGTAGGTCGGCGTAGAATTTCTCCTTGGCGGGGAACTTAGTTTCATGGCTGATGTTTTCCCCCTGTGGGAAGTAGCCGTTGAGAACTTTTACTGTATTGCCTTTGTCAGAGACATACTCGCCGATAATCATGCGTCGTTGAGCGTCTTGTGAATCATTTGGAAAGCCTTTGGCGATAGACAGAGCCGGCTTTTTAGAGATAGTGCAGACGCCGTAATGGCCTTTTTGGCCGTGATAGTCGACATGGTAGCCAAGGTCTTCGATCATGCTCACAGGGAAAGCTTCATCATGCACTTTAATTTCCTGTATACCGATCACATCGGGCTGGTAGCGTTCAATCAGTGCTTCGATTTGATGAGGTCTGGCGCGCAGGCCATTAATGTTAAAAGATATTATTTTCATTGCTATCCGTACCTTGAGTTTTTCAGGTATTCTATCAGCAATTTTTCGCGGGAAGTTGGTAAAAGTAATAGCTTTAAACAATTTATCAAATAGTGCAATTTAATTGGTGCTATCCCGGGTGAACGCTAGAATCTAAGGTTATTGCCGCTGCGTATATAACTGCAGTTTGAACACGAGTAGGAGAGTTTTTGTGGCTGAGTATGATTTTGATTTGTTTGTAATTGGCGCCGGTTCCGGTGGGGTGCGCGCAGCGCGTATGGCTGCGGGGAAAGGTGTACGTGTCGCCGTCACTGAGGATCGCCACTTAGGCGGCACGTGTGTCAATGTCGGCTGTGTACCTAAAAAGCTATTCGTATACGCCTCGCACTATGCAGAGGATTTTCAGGAAGCGAAAGGTTTTGGTTGGAACGTCGGTGAGCGCAGCTTCGATTGGCCTACACTGCGCGATAATAAAACCAAGGAAATTGAGCGCCTCAATGGTATTTATCGCAACCTGCTGGTCAATTCTGGCTGTACGCTACTAGAAGGGCGCGGTGTTATTGTCGATGAGCACAATGTCGATGTCGGCGGCGTGCACTACACAGCAGAGCGTATTTTAGTTGCGGTTGGCGGCTGGCCATTTGTACCGCAAATTCCAGGTAAAGAGCATATCATCAGCTCTAATGAAGTCTTCTACTTGGATGAATTCCCCAAGCGAGCCATTGTGGTAGGCGGTGGTTACATCGCGGTTGAATTTGCAGGTATCTTTGCCGGATTGGGTGCCAAGACCGATTTGATATACCGCGGTGATCTGTTCCTGCGAGGATTTGATCAGGAAGTACGTGAATTTGCAGCACAAGAAGTGGCTAAGAAGCACGTCAATTTGAACTTTAATTGCGATATTACA